>CALGKV010000134.1 GCA_937930465.1 Methanosuratincolales archaeon
CAGCAATCCCAGAAATCGACTCTCCAAGAACTACTCTTGTCACGTTTGGGAATCCGAGATCAATCTTTCCTATCCCAACGCCAAAACCCCGAGGGGCGGCTCTGAAGGGTGGAAATTCAAACCTGCCTGCGGTCAGGATCGAAAGCAACGCGGCCCCTGTGGGGGTGGTGAGCTCTTGCTGGGCTCCACTCCTCGCTATCGGCAGCCCGCTGCGGCTCATGATCATGAGGGTCGCTGGGGCTGGGACTGGAAGCACCCCATGAAGGGAATGTACGGATCCGCAGCCTACAGCAACTGGAGTCGTGAAAAATAGGGCGTCTTCTGCCCCCAGTAGCTCAATGCCCTTGAAAGTACCAATTATGTCAACTACTGTATCTATGCTTCCGAGCTCATGCAGGATATCCGATCCGTGGCTTTCCCTTTCTGTGCTGATTAGCAGCTCCATCGTGCTCCTAGCCCGTTTTTTACCGAATTCGCTAAGACCGATCGCTTCTGCAGCTGCATCCAGGGTATCAAGGGCCTCACCGGCTGTTCTGATTGCGTCTTCCTTTTTCTCGTCCGGTCCACTGACGCTGAGGTTGAGCCGTATCCCTTTAATCCCGTGGCTCTCAACCTCCTCAAAAGAGACCTCGCTTCCGGCTCTACCGATCGCCAACAATGCATCATTTATAGCCGCCCCAAGATCCTTGCCCCTTCCTGAAGCGGACGCGAATGCTGATACCAGTTTATCCCCTGAGGCGCCCGCAAGAGAAGGGTCGATTAGCACCAGCTTCAAATACGCCACCCTCATAAGATCTGACCCTGCCTATATTAAAATGGGTGTGTGAATTGGAACTCCGAAGGTTGCTCTCTGAACTTAGCTCTGGAAAGATCACTGTCGAGGAAGCAGAGCAGAGGATACGCCTTCTTGCGGTAAGGGAGATGGAGATGGCCTGCCTCGACTTGTCAAGGGAAGCAAGGAAGGGCGTGCCAGAGATCGTCCTAGCTGAAGGAAAAGACGACGGCTTTCTGAAAAAGATCGTCGAGGCTTTTCTCGAGGCGTCTGGAAAAGTCATAATAACACGAATAAGCGAGGAAAAAATTGCGCTCCTCAGGTCAGGTTTGTCTGAGAAATTTGAGGTCAAATACAGCTCGTTAGGAAGGACTGCGGTGATAAAGGATAAAGGAGAAGCCTGTCCCGAAAAACGTGGTGCAGTTTCTTTGATTACTGCAGGCACAGCTGATGTGCGTGTTGCTGAAGAAGCCCGAGTAGTATTAGAGGAGATGGGTTGCAGGGTTCATTCTTACTTTGACGTTGGGATAGCTGGTCTGCACAGAGTATTCCCGGCGGTGAAAGATTCGCTTGAGAATGATGTGGATGTGATCATTGTGTTTGCTGGGATGGAAGGGGCACTTGCATCCGTCATCAGCAGCCTGGTACCGGTGCCCGTGATAGGCGTGCCGACTTCTTCCGGATATGGATTTGGTGGTCGCGGGGAAGGTGCCCTTATGACTATGCTGCAGAGTTGTAGCCCTGGCCTTGCGGTAGTCAACATTGACAATGGGGTCGGGGCTGCAGTCACTGCTGCCCTGATCTCCAGGGTGCGTTGGAAACCTAGAATAGAATAATGCTTAAACAAGGTAAAAATAAAAAAAGTTATTGGCTTTTCTTAACCAGCCACTTCAATGGTATGTCTTGGTGTCTTCCGTCAGGAAGCCTTCTCCGTATCGTGATTGGGAGGATGCCTGCCTTTAGTTCCTCCTCGGCTATGTCTATTGGCGTTGTTGCGCTTGAGGCTATCAACGGAGGAGCGCCCATCGAAAGCTGGAGGGCCCGGGCTCCTAATATCCGGGCCTTCTCGAACCTAGTCAACGTTGCTGGACCCAGTATCTGTCTTGTTTCCTGGCTCATTACATCATGCCGCCCATGCCGCCCATGCCGCCCATTCCTCCCATGCCTTCCTCGGGAGACCCTTTACCTTCCTTCTCCTTCTTGGGCGCGCTGGCTGCAATGATATCGTCTATTTTGAGCAGAGTTATAGCCGCTTCGGTCGCCGACTTGATCGCCTGCTTCTTCACGCTGGCTGGCTCGAAGACCTTCGACTTGGACATGTCGTCAACCTTTCCTGATGCTACGTCGACGCCGTAGCTCTTCTGCCCCTTCGCATGCGCGGCCCTTATCTCGACGAGGATGTCCACTGGGTCAAGCCCGGAGTTCTCAGCAAGTGTCAGCGGGATCTCTTCCATCGCCTCTGCGAACTTGAGCACCGCGAGCTGCTCCCTCCCGCTGAGCGACCTGCCATATTCCCTGAGCCTCGTGGCGACCTCTTCCTCTGGGGCGCCTCCGCCGGCAACTAGGTACGGTTCCTGCATTATGTTCCTCACTACACACTTTGCGTCGTGGAGCGATCTCTCGGCCTCGTCGACCATCCTGTCTGAGCCGCCCCTGACAAGGATGGTAACTGCCTTCGGGTTCTTGCAGCCTTCTACGAACACCATTTTGTCCTTGCCGACGCGCCTCTCCTCCACAAGCGCTGCAAATCCCAAGTCGTTCGGCGTCAAGTCGTCTACCGAGGTCACTATCCTGGCTCCTGATGCCTTTGCGAGAGCCTCAACGTCTGACCTCTTGGCCCTCCTGACTGCGAGGATGCCCTTCTTAGCCAGATAGTGCTGAGCGACGTCGTCTATGCCCTTCTGTACCACTACTACGTTGGCTCCAGATTGCGCAACCTTCTCGACGAGCTCCTTCAGCATCTCGGTCTCCTCGTCTAGAAACGCCTTCATCTGCTCCGGCGAGGTGATGTTTATTTTAGCAGTTATCTCGGTCTTCTCCAGCTCAAGCGGGCAGTCGAGTATGGCTATCTTTGCATTCTCGACTCTCTTCGGCATCCCTGGGTGGACGACTTCCTTGTCGAGGACAACGCCCTTCACCAGCTGCGTCTCGTCAAGTGATTCGCCCTTCTTCCTCTCAAGCCTGATGTTGTCCAGATCAACCTTGTACTTCTCGCCCTGCTTTTCCGCCACTTGGACTACTGCATCGACCACCATCTCGGCGAGCCTCTCGAAATGGCCCGCAACAACGCTCTTTCCGCTCAGTGTGGTGATTGCGGCCTCCTTCAGCATGTTCCTGTCCGTCGGATCTACCTTGAATGCAACCTCGTCCACCGTCGCTAGCGCCTTATCCATCGCCTTCTTGTAGCCCTCGATTATTACCGTCGGATGAACTTCCTGGTCGAGCAGTTCCTGCGCCCTCTTCAACAGCGCCCCAGCGAGGATCACTGCACTCGTGGTCCCGTCCCCGACCTCTACGTCTTGGGTCTTCGCAACCTCCACGAGCATCTTTGCAGCGGGGTGCTGCACATCCATTTCCTTAACTATGGTAGCCCCGTCGTTGCTGATTGTTACATCGCCGAAGCTGCTCACGAGCATCTTGTCCATCCCCTTCGGACCGAGGGAGGACCTTATTGCCTCTGCCAACGCAACAGCTGCCATTATGTTGGCCCTCTGGGCGTCCCTTCCAGTTGTCCTAGAAGTTCCCTCTTTCAAAACTAATACCGGTAAACTCTGAGTTGCTGCCATGGTTCATACACCTAGCCCACAAAATATTACGTCTGAAAAAACAGAAAGCACTTCTATATATAAATTTCGTTTATTCCCGAACAGGTTCTACCACTCAACTTTTTATATAACGGAAGCCCTCACAAGCATATGCAAATAGACGAGTTCAAGAGCGCACTTGTCGCGTCCATCGCTATGCTTATCGTTTCCCTGTTCCTTGCCTACATGCGTCTCAATGACACCCCGGTTTTTGAGACGTTCTTCGAATCCTCCCTTTTCTACTTGCCTACAGCAATCCTCATCAGCTATGCTGCATATCTGAAGTTGCGCAGGCCTGCCCCATCTTCATGAGCCATTCTCAAAGCTGATTTTACCTTCCAAGCTGGCCACCATGAGATAGGCATTCTCTCCGTCCCTGTAGTATCCTTCTAAGACCCGGGCTGCCCTGAAACCAAGTTTCCTGTACAGCTGTATGGCAGGTAGGTTGCTCTGCCTCACTTCCAGGTAAATCTCTGAAGCGCCCGAATCCCTAACGTTCTTCATCCCTTCCTCCATAAGTTTCTGACCGATCCCCATCCCCCTGTAGCCTTCCAAGACCGCGATTGAAATCACATGCCCTTTCTTTGCAAACTCCCTCTTTATGTTTGAGATCCCAAATTCGATCCTGCACATGTTGTATCCAACAACCTTGTCTCCCATTTGGGCTACAAGGAATATCCTTGGGTTCTCCCAGTGATGTTCCATGAAAAAGTCCGAAGAATAATTTTCAGGCAGACAGGCCTTATTGATCATAATAACAGATTCAAGATCTTCGGGCCTAAACTCCCTGATAGTGAATTTTTCCATTCGGGCAGCCCTTCTTTTTTCTTTAAAGCAAGGTTGGGATCTTTTTTTATTTTTCTATTGGAGGCTGTATTCCTTCTAGGGCAACACCTTTTTCCCCACGACCTTAGCAAGATCCCAGTAGTGGATCCATTTGAGTATGAAGCTTTTAGCCTCCTCTTCCTGAGACGTGAACATCACGCCAGCCTCTTCATTTTGGGCAATGCCGTAAGACATTCCTATGAATTTTTCCTCTCCCCTCCAAACCAGAGCACCCGAAGATCTGCCCGACACTATCCTCAGCCCATAAGTGCCTCCCCTTATCACCCCGAGCAGCTCTTGTGTCTTCTTTTCGGCAAAGCCTATTTTGGACTCCAGCCTCCTGATCCCTGCCTCGATCTTGGATCTTTTCGACGAGTCTACCTCCTCTGAAGCCAACAATCTGAGCTCGTCTATAGCCTCCTTAACTGCAAAATCCGACTCTAGATCTATGAACACCAAAGGGGCCCTAAACTCCTTGTCGCCAAAAGTCGGAGTTTTCCTAATCACCGAGAAGTTGAGGCACCCTCCATGATCCGAAGTCCATCCTTCCGACCTGCTATACACGATTTCAACATCCTTGTGGCAGAGCGGGCATAGGAATACTATTTTTGGCTCGAAGCCAATCTGCATTCTCCATCTCCGAAATCCTATTTCTTTTTAGCTGTTAAAAAGAATGCTTAGAATTCAGCCTTATGCAATATGGATTGCATCTCCTCGACTCTTCTGATGCCTTCCTTGGCAAGGATCTCCCCTAGCTTTTCCCTTATCCCTCTCTCAACTCTGAGCCCCTTTTCCTCAAGCTCAACCGTCACCCTTTTTGCAGCTGCCGCTCCTTCTCTGTCGTAGTCGAAGAGTACCACCACGCTTGACCCTGAATAGTTGCTTGCAATTCTCTCCATGAACTCGAACCTGGGCATTTTGGAATCGCAGAATGTGGTTATCGGGGTTTTCAACTTTAACATTCTGAGGGCGCGTTCATCATTCTCGCCCTCCACAAGCACTAGCGAGGAATTTTCATTTATCCTCTCAATCAATTTGGCTATTGCTTGGATTACCTCGTGAAAATATTTTGGACCCTTCTTATGCCTCAAGGAGTACACCCTTCAATCGGTTAATTAATGCTCCAAAATAAAGACCGCAGTTGAGAACGATTTCGGGGAGATGCCGGGAATTCGAATCGCCGCCATGGTCGGCGTTCTCTTTCCAGGCGCCCCATGCACCGACTTTCCGCGGTCGTGGCGTCCGATTCTATCCAGACGCCCTGGATTCGTCCCATCGTGCATCCTATCCGCTGCACCCTTCAGGTCCTTCCGTTCTTGCTCCCCCTTTCGGGTTTGCCTTTCCCTTCTGTTCCTGTCAGGTGCCGCTACAGGCCCTTTCCGTTCTCAACTGCGGCATAAATATACTCAGCACTACAAAACTTATTGGATGCTTGCAACGTTCAAGGCAAACTTCCATGTCATTGATGGTATAGGAAATTGATTTGCACGTTTAAAAAAGGGTTTAGCATCCAACTAAACAAAACCTTATTATCAAACCATTAGTTTTAAATGAGGAAGTCAATTTTCATGATCAGTGATTAGAATATAAATCGCAACATGGGAAATGTTTTATTGAAGCATGTGCTCGACTATTTTCGAGGCAACTCGACAGAAACTGCAGTTTCCATAGCCGACAATGCACACCCCTCGATCGCCCTCCTGATCTCGTCCCCCTCAAGAACCCTTTCCTTGCCATGAGCGGTCCCAGTCACTGCCAATATCGCACCTGATTCATAGCCCCTGATTCGTCCTATTGTGAATATTGCCGAGCACTCCATCTCAAACCCCAGCGCCCCCTTCCTACTCCAACGGGATGCCTCGCCATGCCCCTCAAGGTAAAACGCATCGCTAGTGCAGATCGTCCCGGTGTGAATTCTGAACCCTTTAGAGAGCGCTTTCGATATCAGCAGTTCTGCTATTCGAGGCGAGACTTTCGGGAATCCATCTATTTTGAACTTTTTGCTGTATTCCTTGGTCGTCCCATCCAGGGGTATGGCTTCATTTGGCACAATAACATCGCCAGCGACAACATCCTCTGAGATGCTTCCCATAGTCCCTGACCTGATTATACACTCTGCGCCCAAAGCCGCCAGTTCCTCGCATACAATGGCTGCGGAAGGGGTGCCCATCCCTGTCGTCGAAAGCGTCAGTTTTGTGCCCATATACTCCCCTGTGTAGGTCAGTAGGCACCTGTTCTTGTTGACAATCCTCGGGCAGTCTAGAAAAGATGATAGGGCTTTCGTCCTGCAAGGATCCCCAAAGACTACTACCCTCTCGGCAATGTCGCCCTTGGAGCACTTGAGGTGGTACATGCGAACCACTACGTGGTCACTTTCTCGATCTCGCCAAGCTCCGAGGCTGCCTTGATCTCTTTTGCGATCCTCCTGCCCATGCACATTGGCTCGTCGAAGAGAAGATCGCTGTACGGAGACCCGTTGACGAAGAGGTTTGTGCCTGCCACTATCCTTCCCGAGAATTCGAATGTGTAAAGCCTGCCTTCCTCGTCACAGATCATCTCTAGGCAGAACGGTCCAATAATCCCTGGCGGGACCAGCCTCTCTGCAGCCGAGACGAACTTCTCCCCCTCATCGAATATGTCCATTAAGAGGGATTCCCTGAGCACGAGGGGCATGTTGCCGATCACCCTGAATGTAGGAGTTATGCTTAGCTCGAGCTGGTCCTTTGCGCTTATCCTTCCAATAGCATCTATGCTTGTCTCGTACCTCCTGTCGCACCCCATCAATTCGAGCCTCCCCTCGACCGCCGACCAGAAATAGTGGGGATATACGGGCACCCCTATCACGTATTCTTGGATGAATATCTTCTCCTCCTCCCCCCTCCTTATAAGCCCCTTCTCAATTAGTCGTCTTATCTTTTCTTCAAAGTCCCTTGGGCTCTTAGCAATGAAGTATCCCCTGCCCCCCTCGGCCCCTGGCAGCTTGACTATGGCTGGTCCGTCTATCTCTGTATATGAGCGGAAATTCTTTGGGGTCTTGATTCCCGCCTCCCTCAATAGCCTATCCTTGAGATCCCTGTCGTACTCCCATTTGAATATGAACCTGTTCCCGAATATCCTTGGTCTGAAGCGCCTCTCCAGGTCTTCCAGGCGACCGCCGGATATCAGTGTACCGTGCGGAACGAAAACCGCCTCTTCCCCCTCGAGCAAATCTTGGATATCCTCCCCCAAGATCGCCTCTACGCTGTCGACAGAGACAGTCCTATCCGAAAGGTTGTATCGCCTGTAAAGCTTCTCCCTCCCCTTCAGGCATATCAGGAGCGTCCTGAGCCCCTCTTGTTTGGCGCCCTTGAGTATCTGGAGGGCTGAGTGGGATCCGATTACTGCGATTGTTGGGGGCATCTCAAGTCAAGACCTCCTTGAGCCTGCCAGTCTCCAAGGCCCCTCTTATCTCAAGGGCGATCCTCTGCCCCACGCTCATAGGCCTGCCGTACAGGTATCTGGTATAGGGACTCGTGGTCCCGATGACAGGGCTTCCTGGCACCCTCGGCGAAACGTCGAATATGACTATCTCTTGGTCCTTATTGACTGCGCCCTGAAGTGCAAAGGGTCCGACCATGCCCGGCGGGTATTCCTCTTTAGCTGCTTTTGCGAACCTAATCCCGTTCTCTAGAACCTTCTCGAGCATCGACTCCCTTATTGTAGCCCCCATGTGCCCGATCTCGATGTTCTGAAGCGGCAATTCTATCTCGAGTTGCTGCCTCGCGGGGAGCGAGACGAAGTCGTGCAGGTTCGTCTGCAGCCTCCTGTCGATTCCCATAAACTCAACTTCCCCGCTCAGCGGAGAATAGAAGTAATTGAAGTTAAAGTATGTCCCGACCACAAACTCCTCAATTATGGCCTTTTCGGCGTCCTCCCTCGTGATGATGCCTTTTGAGACCCTCTCCTCGACCTTCTTCCAGAAGTCTCTCTCGTTCGTAACTGTGAAAAACGCTCTTTCTATCTTCCTCTTCGCCTCCTGGACCTTGACGATCGCCAATGTGTCTATTTCTGATGGTGATTTGAACTTCTTGGGCTGTCTCACCCCTGCCTTCTCGAGGAGATAGTATTGGTTCTTTGACGCCCACCTCTCTTCAGACCTCAGCATCATCCTGTTTCCGAAAAGCGGCAACAGGAACTGCCCTTCAATTATCTCGTATGGGACATAGGTAGAGAATGCCCTGTGGGGGACGAATATCGTGTTCCTACGCCTGAGCTCATCCTGAACGCCCTTGGAGGCTATCTCTGAAAACTTCTCAAGAACGATCGCCTCGTCAACTATCCTCCGGTATGTCTTATATGGAAGCTCCCTTCCTTTCTGGCAGACCACTATTGTGCGGAAGCCCTGTTCCTTGGCCCCGTCTGCAATGTCGAGGGCTGAATGGCTCCCAAGCGCCCCGACTGTAACGCTTTCAGCGCTCATTTCGTACCGTTCGATTAGTTCCCAGATCATTTCCCTTGTTATCAAGGGTCACACCGATAACCCTAACCTGTCAAGCTCTTAAAATAAGTATTCATTCGCCGACATGCCAGAATGAACCGTGAATCAGGAATGCTTCACAGCAGATCTGAAGCTCCCGCTTTTCGGTCCATCGGCCCGCGTCAAATCCGATAGAAATGATTTATCTGCCTTTTCCTTATTGATTTCCACACTTTAGGGATTGATTTTGCATGTTTCCTGTAAAAGACGTCGTCGAGAGAAGGACTTTCCCATACATCACGCTGCTTCTAGTTGGAGCAAATTTAATCGCATTTGCGATTAGCATGGTAGACTTCGAGTGGATATTGCACTACTACGGTTTCATTCCTGTCCGCCCGTCCGTCCTGACAGCCTTCACATGCATGTTCCTCCACGCAGGAGTAGACCACATCTTCGGAAACATGTGGTTTCTGCTCACTTTTGGAGACAATGTCGAGGATAAATTCGGTCATATTAAATTCCTTCTCTTTTACCTCGCCACAGGATTCGTAGCAACCTCTGTGAACTACCTCGTCAATCCTTCTTCCACGATCCCAACTGTGGGTGCGTCTGGTGCGATCTCGGGGGTTATGGGTGCTTATGTGGTTCTCTTCCCAAGAGCCAAGGTACTCACGCTACTTGGTTTTTACATGACAATCGTGCCTGCCTTCTTTTTGTTGGGTTTCTGGTTTTTCCTCCAGCTCTTCTTTGGGACCGCCAGCCTATTTGGGGGAGATGGGAGCGGCATAGCCTATATGGCCCATATCGGAGGGTTTGCTGCTGGCGCCATCATTGCCGTCGCCTACAGGATCTTAAACCGACGCCAAAATCATCACTAAGCACAAAAGCAAAATTCCTGTTGTTAGTCAGCAAAGCTCCTTCCTGTCCATTTTTGTCTTGGAAGAATGATGTTACTTTTGGGAAGGGTAGAATGGGTGCCCCGATCAGCCATATTTGATTGTCATTTTTGATTGTAATACATATTTAAATTCCCGACCTATATGATCCACAAGTGACTGGTATGAGCATCGGTTTTGATCTCCTCAATAGAGCCTTTACTTTTTACTCTCCAACTAGAATCATCTTCGGAATCGACTCGATATCTCGCTTGCCTGACGAATTAAAGAAGTTCGACTTCAAAAAGGCCCTACTGGTTTCAGGTCCTAAGGTGAGCAAAACTAAGGAGTACTCGCTAGTTAAGCAACTCGCCTCTCAGGCCGGTGCGGATTTGTCTGAGTTTACCATGGTTGAGGCGGAGCCAGACATACCTATCCTAAACTCGCTTGCAGGTTTTGTGAGGAAGTGGCAGCCCGAAATAGTCTTGGGTGTGGGCGGCGGGAGCTCCATGGACTTCTCCAAGCTAGCCTCCGCCCTTTCCGTGAACGAGAAAGAGCCTTCCAGCTACTTCAGGGGGGAGAAAATAGCCAAGAAGGGCCCTCCAATAATCACAATACCAACATTGGCTGGCACAGGATCCGAGGTCACCCCCATATCCGTTGTAGTCGATAACGGGGTGAAGCGGGCCATCTTCAATACCGCTCTATATCCTTCGCTCACTGTTGTGGACCCCCGCCTGTCCTGTAGCGCCGATCCTGGTGCGACGTCCTCGGCTGGCATCGACGCCCTCTGCCACGCGCTCGAGTCGATGATGTCGGTGGACTCAAACCCGATAAGCGATTCGCTCTCTTCGACGGCTATCGGGCTGGCATGCGCTTACCTGGAAAGGGCATACTGCAACGGGGGCGACCTGGAAGCAAGGGTCGGGTTATCTGCGGCATCCTTAATGGCGGGGATGGCTTTCCAAGCCACTGGGCTTTGCCTTCCGCACGGGATCGCCTACACATATGCTACCAAATGTTCCTTGCCGCATGGCTCCTCTGTATCGTTAGCCGTGCCCTATGTCGCAATATTCAATGCCCCGGCAATACCCAGGAAGACCAGGATCATCGCCTCCGCGATGGGGATCGACACTTCTGGGGCTTCGCCCATAGAGGCAGGGTTCGAGATCGCCTCGAGGATGTTTGACATCATGGATACGCTATCCTTGCCCCAGACGCTGGATGATCTCGGGATTAACGAATCAGAACTTGAGTCGATGGTCGATGATCTACTGACAAACCACTATAGGTTCGTAGAGAAGAACCCTCGGAAGCCATCCAGGGATGAGCTCCTAAATCTCTACATGGACATGCATGAGGGCCTCTGAATGCGGAACCTTGTATTGACTTATGGATCAGGCGCTGAGAAGCTTGCCAGAAAGATGTCGCACATATCCGGCGCTCCAATCGCTGAAGTAGCAAGGAGGCAGTTCCCGGACGGGGAGCAGTATGTGCGCGTTTCCGGAGACGTAAGGGGCAAGGATGTGGCTATAGTCCAGTCCTTTGCTTTCTCTCCAGATCGCCTTTTGGTCGAATACTCCCTGATTGCCGATGCTTTGAGGGGGATGGGTTGCAGCCGGGTGATCGGCGTTTTCCCTTACCTTGCCTATGCTAGGCAGGATGAGCGATTCTCAGAGGGGGAAGCGCTGAGCGCCAAGGTCTTCTCCGGGTTGATAGAGGCATCTGGCACCGATGCCGTATACACCGTAGACATGCACCTTCATAGGTTCCAAGCAATCAGCGAAGTGTTCCGAATCCCAGCAACAAACCTGTCTGCGATGCGCCTCTTGGCTGAATATTACCTTGAACATGCCCCCGGCGGACAAGTGCTGGTCGTGGGTCCAGACAGCGAGTCATCCCAGTGGGTCAGGGATGTAGCCGAATTGATACCTTCCATGTGCACAGTCCTAGATAAGGAGCGCTTGGGCGACCGTGAAGTTCGGGTTTCTGACATCCCGGGTGGCATGTGCAGTGCAGCAATCATCGTCGATGACATGGTTAGCACTGGCAAGACTATCCTGGAAGTCCTGCGGAAACTGAAGTCATCTGGCGTGCGAAGGGTAGATGCGTTGGTGACCCACTCCCTCCTCGTCGAGGGCGCTTATTCCAAGCTAAAAGAGGGAGGGCTTGATTCGCTGATAACGACCGACACAATCGAGAATGTGCACGCCTCGGTCTCGGTAGCGCCACTACTTGCAGAGGCGCTAATCCGGCATTCTGAAGCTAATCGATAAACTGCCAAACTTTTTATAATTTCCAGAGGATATCTACTACGAGTTGGTGGTCTATTTTTGGCAAGTGAAGAGATCATCCGGCTTGCAGAGGACATCAGGGCTATGAGGATCAGGGGGGCCGCCGAGATCGGGAGAGCTGCTGCCAGCGGGCTCAAATCATACGCATTGAGCAGCAGGGCGCCTGACGCACCATCATATATTGAGGGGTTCAACGAGGTCTACCGGTTGCTCCTGAACACCAGGCCGACCGCGGTCTCCCTTGCAAATGCACTTAACTACATTAGGCACCGTGTGGCTGGCGCCTATAAGGCAGGCGCACATACCGATGCCTTGAGGCAGGCGACGATAGATGCCAGCGATGCATTCGTGAAGTCCTCATACGAGGCGGTGAAGCGGATAAGCGAGTTCGGTTCGAAGCGGATTAGGAACGGCGACCTAGTAATGACACACTGCAACAGCTCGGTCGCGATCTCCACACTAATAGAGGCCAAGCTTCAGGGGAAAGACTTTTCAGTTATCGCGACTGAGACGCGCCCCAGGTTTCAGGGTCGGATAACTGCAAAGTCCCTCTCGGATGCCGGCATCCCTGTCACGCTGATCGTCGACTCCGCCGCGAGGTACTTTATGCCCAAGGTAGACAAGGTCGTGGTAGGCTCGGATGTAGTGACCGCCAACGGAGCTGTCGTTAACAAGATTGGTACTTCGCAGATCGCTCTTGCGGCCAAAGAAGCAAGGGTCAGGGTTTACGTCTGCGCAGAGACCTACAAGTTCAGCCCTTCGACCATGCTTGGGGAGCTCGTTGAGATAGAGGAGCGGTCACCGACTGAGGTTGTGCCCGAGGAGGAGATCGCGGCACTGGGAGATGTGAAGATAGCCAACCCTGCCTTCGACATTACGCCGGCTGAGATGATAGATGCTATAATAACTGAGCGCGGCGTGATCCCTCCGCAGGCTGCAATATTGATATTAATGGAGGAGTTCGGATACAGGATAGGGGAAGAGCAGATGGGGAGAGTTTTTGTCGAAGAGGAGGATCGGTGAGGATTATGTCGCGACCGGAAGGAGAGAGGGGGATTTACCTGGACGAGACCTTCTATACGACCCCTGATTCTATAGATCCTGAGAAGTACATAATAGCAAAATACTATGTCGAAAGCGAACTCGATCTCAAAGAGTCGGGAATCGCGATCGCCACCGAAGAGTCCATAGGGACCTGGACCGAGATCACCACGACTAATGAATGGGTAAAGACCCGGCTGCCCGCAAAGGCATTCAAAACCGATGGATATGGCGGCACGGGTTTCGTATGGGTTGCGTATCCGCTTGACCTGTTCGACTTGGAGACCAGCGGCATTGCCAACGTACTGAGCATGGTGGCAGGAAACCTCTTCGGTCTCTCAGCGCTCAAGAACGTGAGGTTAGTTGATATAGAATTCCCCAAGGAAGTTGTTGACATTTATGTCGGTCCCAGGATTGGCATAGAAGGTGTCAGGAGGTTAGTGGGGACCGATGCTTCACCCCGCCCCCACCTCGGGACTATAGTGAAGCCCAAGGTCGGGCTAAGTCCGGAACAGACCGCGCATGTCTGCTATGAGGCCGCCTCCGGCGGTGTCGACTTCATAAAAGACGACGAGACGCTCGTGAACCAGAAGTTCTGCCCGCTCCAGGACAGAGTCGTCCGAGTAATGGAGGCACTAGACCGGGTAAAGTCGGAGAGTGGTCGGAAAGTGCTTTTTGCAGTCAATGTGACTGCCGATCCTGGGGATATGGTGAGGCATGCAGAGACAGCGATAGACAATGGCGCAAACACGCTGATGCTTGACATTGTCATCCTGGGACTCCCGACTGTGGAATGGTTTATCAAGTCTTATGACTTCCGTGTACCGATCCACATGCATAGGGCAATGCACGCTGCATTCACCCGGAACCCCAGGCACGGCATATCGATGCTGGTACTCGCAAAGATTGCAAGGCTCATCGGCGGAGACCAGCTCCATGTTGGGTCTGGCGCCGGCAAGATGGGCGGAGAGGAAAGCGCAAGGATCGAGATCCACCAAATTATAGATTTCCTGAGATCCGAATGGCACGGGAAGAGGAGGACCTTCCCAGTCGCCTCTGGAGGCATCCACCCTGGCTTCGTCCCTGCGAACTACCGTGTCTTCGGAAATGACTTCGTAATTAATGCAGGAGGCGGGATTCATGGGCATCCTGGGGGGACAAGGGCCGGAGCCGCCGCCATGAGGCAGGCGATCGACGCTTGCGTGAAAGGGGTTCCGATTGAAGAATATGCAAAAATCCATCGAGAGCTACGAATTGCCCTGGAGCGTTGGGGTCAAAGGCGCCTTTCGGAGGACTGAATTTAATGTCAGAAGGAGAACTTCGGAAAGAGCTGCTGCCTGCACAGCAGAAATTCAGGGCAAGGCTGATACGGATCAAGACAGGCGAAAAGAACGTAATAATCAACGAGTCCGACGCTGAGGATATGATGCTGCGCATACATGATCGCGTCGTTGTAACCAAGGAATTCCATCGGACAGTCGCTATGCTTGACATATCAGAGACCGTAGTTGCGAAGGGTGAGATCGGGTTCTATGAGGACTTCGCCGAATTCCCGATCAATGAAGGCGATCTGGTGGAAGTCTCGGCGGCCCAAACACCGACTTCGGTCGAGTTCATAAGGAAGAAGATGAAGGGCAAGCCCCTCACAAAAAGCGAGATCCACTCGATTGTAAAGGACACTGTATACCACAACCTGAGCAAGCTTGAGGTCGCCGCTTTTCTCATGGCCGAAGAGTATGTGGGTATGGACATGGACGAGATAGAGAGCCTCACAAAGGCGATGGTCGAGACGGGGAAGACGATCGATTTCGGGGAGAATGTAGTTGACAAGCACTCGATCGGGGGGGTTCCAGGGAACAAGGTAACGCTGCTAATAGTCCCGATAGTGGCGGCTGCAGGGCTGAAGATCCCGAAGACGAGCAGTCGTGCCATAACCAGCCCATCGGGGACTGCAGATACTATGGAGATCCTGGCGCCTGTTGAGTTCATGGAGGAAG
>CALGKV010000135.1 GCA_937930465.1 Methanosuratincolales archaeon
TCTACGCAAAGCTTGAGTCCACAGGGCAGGCATGAGGCTTGTTCGAAAGGCTGAAGAAGGTCGTGGGCAGCCTAGTCGATCAGATATCTTCAAAGAAGATATCCGAGTCCGATTTGGAGTCCCTGCTGTGGGACTTCCAGATGTCTCTTGTAGAGTGCGATGTGGCTCTACCTGTAGCCGAAGAGATTTCGAATAGGATCAAAGAGAAGCTAGTTGGATCAAAAGTTGGGCTCTTCCAGGATCTCCGGCCTGTTGTCGAGTCAGAACTAAGGGATATCTTGAAGGGCATGCTTGCTAATTCGGATCTATTCAGCCTCATCGGCGCCAAGAGACCATTCGTAATAATGTTCGTGGGCGTCAACGGAACGGGTAAGACGACCACCATCGCCAAGGTTGCCAAGCAACTCAAAGCAAAAGGTCTGAGCGTGGTTTTTGCATGCAGTGACACTTTCAGGGCTGGGTCTGAGGAGCAGATAGAGACCCATGCTGAGCGGTTGGGTCTGAAGGTCATAAAACACAAGTACGGTGCGGATCCCGCAGCCGTGGCATACGATGCTGTCGTACATGCAAAGAACAACGGCATCGACGTCGTCCTGATCGACACCGCCGGAAGGATGCAAACCGACAAAGATCTGATGGACGAGCTTATGAAGATACACCGCGTCGCATCCCCGGATCTCACCATTTTTGTGGGGGACTCCCTTGCTGGGAATGATGCGCTGCAGCAAGCTTCAGACTTCAACAAGTACGTCAAGATTGACGGTGTGATCCTTACAAAAGCGGACGCAGACTCAAAAGGTGGTTCCGCCATCTCGATCTCAAGCGCGCTGAGGAAGCCCATTTTCTTTCTGGGTGTAGGTCAGGGCTACGACGATATAGTCCCGTTCGACCCAGATTGGGTAATTGACAATGTATTTGCAAAGCAACAAAAGGTCTAGAATTGATCCGCAGGAAAATTTATCAATCGAAAAAGATTTTTAGGACAGGGTGAACAATTAAAGAACCTCCGGTGCGTTATTCCCATGGAACTAAAAGGTCGCGACTTTCTCAGGACAGGGGACTTCTCGACGGAGGAACTGGGGCTTATTCTCAAAAAGGCTTCTCAAATGAAGCTTGCCCATAAGAAGAGGGAGCCCGTGGAACAGTCCCTCGCAGGGAAGAGCATTGCAATGCTCTTCCAGAAGCCATCGACAAGGACACGTCTTTCCTTTGATGTCGGCATAAACCAGTTAGGGGGGCACCCCATATACCTAAACTGGGGCGATCTCCAGCTCGGGAGGGGTGAGACAATTAATGATACCGGGAAAATATTCGGCTGCTATGTTGACGGCATCGTTGCACGTGTATATAGGCATGCTGATCTCGAGACCCTTGCACTATCCTCTCCAGTCCCAGTCATAAATGCCCTCAGCGACGAGTTCCACCCTTGCCAAGCACTAAGCGATTGCTTCACAATAATCGAGAAGAAAGGGGCTCTAAGCGGTCTGAAAATTGCCTTCGTCGGTGACGGGAGCTGCAACGTTTCACAGTCGCTTGCTGAGGCAGTACTACAGCTGGGCGGCAACATGGTGATTGCATCTCCCAAGAGATACTGCCCCAAGGAGGAATTCTTATCCGAGCTCAGAAGGCTCGCAAAGGAGGGTGCCGCCCTCCAAGTGACAGATGATCCTGTCGAAGCAGTCAAGGATGCCGATGTCATATACACTGATGTATGGGTATCTATGGGAACAGAGTCCGAGGCTGAGCAGAGAGTGCGCGACCTGCGACCTTATCAGGTTAACAAAGACCTCCTCGCCATATCTGCCCCCGACTCGATTGTGATGCATTGCCTACCGGCGCACAGGGGGGGAGAGATAACTTCCGACGTAATCGACGGCCCGAGATCTGTGGTCTGGGAACAGGCTGAAAACCGCCTCCACGTCCAGAAGAGCATCATGTCGCTTGTCCTTTGACCTGGCTGGTGTCGGTCTTGAAACTGCTGATCTACTCTGCCTCCGACTTGGCTGGGATTAATATAGCAAGGCATCTGGAGGTGCTCTTTCCATTCGCACCGTCCGAGATCGGGGGGATCCCCGTCAAGGCGCACGGGGATCTTTTCTTGGTGGAAGTTGATTCCAGCCTTGTGGACCTCGACCTCGAACTCAAAGGCGTCGAGTGGGCCCTGTGTCTCTCAAGGCACAAGAGCTCTTCAGGGAAGCCATGCCTCACCGCCCACACTCCTGGCAATCCTGGCACAGCCGCCGAACATGGGGGTAGGCCTGGCGCTGTCTGCATATCTAACCCTTGTCTCCAGTCAGCCCTGATCAGATCTATGCATCGGGAGTGCGTTAGCCGAGGGGTGGAAATGCAGGTCACTGTTGAGGCCACTCACCATGGTCCTACAGATCTCGATTATCCGGTCACATTTGTGGAGATCGGGAGCGACGAGAGTTCTTGGGGAGACCCCCTATTGGGGGAAATAGTGGCCTCGGCGGTGCGACTTTCACTCGGGCACAAAATGGGGAATAGGCTTGCGCTTGGGGTCGGAGGGGGTCATTACTCCGAGAAATTCACCAAGTTGATCCTTGATGGCGATTTTGACGTCGGACACATTGTGCCAAAGTACGTGCTCTCTGAGGGGTTTGATCCTGGAATACTCAGAAAATGCAAGGAGAGGACATTTGGGGGATGCAGATACGTATTGGTTGACTGGAAGGGCACCCCCTCAAAGGCAAAGGTTTGTCTCAGGTCCTCCCTCCACACTCTGGGCGCAGAGCTGGTCAGGATATGAATTTGGAAAGCTTTAAATTGAGCCTTGAGTTGATAGCCCTTTGCTCACATAAATAATTGGGTGAGTAGAGATGGGTCTATCTGAGTCTTTGCGGTCGGTTGGCAAGGTTCTGAAGCTATCGAGGAAGCCAGACATGGACGAGCTCAAGCTATCCCTGAAGATCTGCTTCCTGGGGATGATCGCTGTCGGGATCTTTGGCTTCATTATACAGCTCATCGCTTCGTTGCTGCTCGGGATAAGGGGGTAAAATAGCTTGTCTGAGAAGCAGCCGGCATCGACGAGAATCTTTGCCATAAGGACAACCGCAGGGCAGGAGGAGAACGTTGCCCTTCTAATAGAGCGCCGCGCAAAGTCGAAGGGGATACCCGTAATGGCGGTCATATCCCCCCAGGATGTGCGGGGCTATGTATTCATAGAGGCGAGCGGACCAAATGTCGTTAACCTTGCGATCGAGGATGTGAAGCACATAAAGGGGTGCATACCGGGAAAAGTCGAATTCGATGACCTGCTGCGCTTCATAATGCCTAAGCCGGCTGCTGAGATGGTCGAGGTCAACGACAAGGTCGAGATCGTCGGTGGGCCGTTCAAGGGGATGCAGGCAAAGGTAACCCGCGTCGACAGAACAAAGGGCGAAGTCACTCTGGAACTGCTTGAGGCACCCTACACGCTGCCAATCACGGTTCATGCTGAGCAGGTGAAGCTGGTTGCGCGCGGCGAGCCGCCAAAGGCACAAGAGAAAGCCGAGACCGCAAAGGGCGAGGAGAAGACTGACATCTTTAAGGCCTTCGAGGAACTGGAGGAAGAATAGATTTGACAACCAAAAAAACCTTCAACTTCTTGGTTGATGGAGGAAAGGCGACGGGCGGTCCGCCTATCGGTCCAACGCTAGGGCCGACAGGCCTAAACATAATGTCCGTCGTCAATAAGATAAACGAGCTGACCAAGGAGTTCGAGGGAATGAAAGTTCCAGTGAAGGTTATTGCCGACCCTGAAACCAAGGAGTTCGAGGTCGAGGTCGGCGTACCTACCACCACTGCCTTGATAGTCAAGGAGTTGCGCCTGGAGAAGTGCTCCAGCAACTCGAAGACTGAAAAGGTGGGAGACCTCAGCATTGAGCAGGCTCTTAAGATAGCCAAGACGAGGTACCCCCTCTCGGTGGCAAGGTCGCTGAAATCATGCCTCAAGGAGGTCCTTGGGACGTGCGTCTCGATCGGCGTAACCATAGCTGGTAAAGATCCAAGGGAGGTCCAGAAAGAGATCTCCGAGGGCGTCTATGACGACCTGATAAATGCCGCGGAGGGAGCATCCAATGGAACTTGATCAGAAGCATTTGTTGAACCTCGTCGAGGAGGCAAAGAAGAACTCCAAAAAAAGGAACTTCGTCCAAGCTGTGGAGCTCTTCCTCAGCTTCAAGGATCTCGACGTGAAGTCGCCTGAGAACAGGATCAATGAGCTAGTCACGCTGCCGCACGGACCGGGCAAGGAAAACAAGATATGCGTCATTGCTGACGGCGACTTGGTTACCAAGGCCAGGTCCGCCGGTGCTGATCTGGTGATAACAAAGCAGGAAATAGACCAATACGCAGGAAACAAGAGGGCAATAAAGAAGCTCGCTGATGCATACGATTACTTCATGGCCAGGACCGACCTGATGGCTGTTGTGGGTAAAACCTTTGGTACGGTTCTCGGCCCTAGAGGCAAGATGCCAGAGCCCCTTCCCCCGGCCGCTAACGTAGAGGCGCTCATCAAGAAGTACAGAAATTCGATTAGGATTAGGATCAGGGACCAGCCCGCGGTCAGGTGCAGGGTCGGATCCGAGGAGATGCCATCTAACGACTTGGTTGACAACATTATGAGCGTCTTGAACACCGTCGATCGCAAGATCAAGCTCAATCAGCACCTTTCCAAGCTTGCAGTAAAGACAACAATGGGCACTCCGGCTAAATTGAGGTGAGGGCGATGTCAGTAAAAACCAAATCCGTTAGAAAACAGGAGATGGTCCAGCAGATAATGCAGCTATTTGAGAAGTACCCGATCTTCGCTATAGCTGACCTGAAGGGCATGAAAGCAAACCAGCTGCAGCTGTTGAAGAAGAAATTCAAGGACGATCTTGAGATCCATGTTTCGAAGAACACCTTGGCACTCAGGGCCCTCAAGGAGATGGGATTCAAGGATATTGAGGCTGTTAAGAATTACCTCTCAGGTCCAAATGCTTTTGTCTTCTCAAAGAAGAACCCATTCCAAATGTACTTCATGTTTGAGAAGAACAAAGTAGAATCAGCCGCATCGCCAGGGGAAACGGCTCCAAATGACATCGTAGTGACCGCTGGGAACACTGGGCTCCAGCCAGGCCCGATACTTAGCAAGTTTGGGGCAGCAAAGATCCCGACTAAGATACAAGACGGGACTGTCTGGATAGCGAAGGACACTACAGTCGTGGAGAAGGGCAAGGTCATATCGGCAGATGTGGCCGATCTTCTCAACAAACTAGGTCTGAAACCTATACTGGTCGGACTTAGGCTGCGCATGGCATACGACGGGATAGTTATTCCTGGAGAAATGCTCGCGGTGAACCTGGACGAGTACCGGTCCATGATCACTGATGCGGTGAGATCTGCGTTCAACCTGTCAGTCAACGCTGCGTACCCGACTGCTGACACAATCAGCCTAATAGTCGCCAAGGCATACAACGAGGCCAAGGGCGTTGCAATCGAGGCTGGCATCCCCATACCTGAGATTATGAACGACCTGATCGCAGTCGCAGCCTCTCGCGGAAAGGCACTCGCAGCCGAGGTGTCGAAGAAACACCCAGAGCTGAACCTGTGAGGTGCAGCTACTTTGCAACAAATGCTCTACAGTGCGCTACAACCTGTAAAACCTTCCACTTTTTCAGGCGAAGGATTTAAGTATCAAAGTTTCCGTATAACTCTACGCTTGTTTGGGGGTGATTAAGATCGAATATATTTATGCCGGGATGCTTCTTCACAACGCGAAGCAGCCAATAAGCGAAGAAAACGTAAAGAATGTGCTTTCTGCTGCAGGAGTGGCAGTAGACGAGGTCAGAGTCAAGGCGTTGGTGGCAGCCCTCAGCGAGATAAACATCGATGAGGCAATTAAAGCAGCAGCAGTGCCTGTTGCTGCAGCCCCAGCAGCAGCCGCGCCGGCTCAGGCCCCGGCAGAGGCAAAGAAGGAAGAGAAGAAGGAAGAGAAGAAGGAAGAAGCTTCCGAGGAAGAAACCGCAGAAGGATTGGGCTCGCTCTTCGGATAAACCGGAGCCTTGCCTAGGGGCCAGGAGTCTGGCCCGCCTTCATTCCATTTTCCCATTTTTGAAAGATCGCTTCATTTTAGTGGGGTCTGAAAAAGGCTTTCAGCCTTTCAAAAACAGATTTATTTACCTTATCCAAGTATGTATCAATCCGTTGTTGCGAAGGTAATCTAAGATGGTGGCTGGTCCTGAAGCTTACAGGCTGGAATTCTTCGCGGAAAATGGTTTCCTTAGGAAAACGTGCAAGTCGTGCGGGCGCAATTTCTGGACCCTTGATCCAGATAGGGAGGTCTGTGGAGACTCCCCATGCACGCCTTATTCATTCATAGGCGAACCGCCCACAAAAAGGGCGTACAGCATCGGTGAAATGCGTGAGACTT
>CALGKV010000136.1 GCA_937930465.1 Methanosuratincolales archaeon
GCGCGATGTACTCGCCATCTCTCAGCGCCCTCATCTCTGAGAAGGTCAACGACAGCGACCTTGAAGCCGCATACACCTTCCAGTCGGTTCTTGTCCAAGCAGTCTACGGGTTCAGCGCCATGATCGGGTGGGTCCCGGAACTGCTCGCGGGCTCGGGATACGCTCTAGCTGATGCCTATAGGATCGGCATAGTCTGGCTGGTCCCGCTCGGCTTCGCAGCGGCTTTTCCGGTGCTCAGGGTGAGGAAATCAGGGTATCGCCCAAAAAAGGGCTTCAGGATAAGCAGGAACCCTTTGATCGTAAAGTTGACGTTCACGCAGGCGCTCATAGGGTTCGGCGCCGGGCTATCGATCCCGATGCTCTCCTACTACCTTAGCGCCAAATTTGGGGTGGAGTCGGGCCCGATAGGGACCGTCAATTCTATCGTGAGCTTCATCGCAATACCTTTCTTCTTCCTTGCCCCTTCCATCGCGCATAAGTTCGGATCCCTCACGGCGATCGTGGTGCCGCAAGTTCTCTCCATCCCTCTCATGGCGCTTCTACCGCTAAGCCCAAGCTTCGGGGTGGCCGCGCTCCTGTTCGTTTCCCGCCAGATACTGATGAACATGTCCTCGCCCTTGCTGACCGCGTTCATAATGAGGCACGCAAGCCCTACCGAGAGGGCAACTACGTCAGCGATGACCGCGATCGCATGGAGGATACCCAATTCAATAGCGGCCCAGATTGGCGGATCCCTCTTCGACTTCAGCCTCGACCTTCCGCTTTATGCCACATCTGCGATCTACTCGGTCTACATCGCAGTGTTCTTCTTGCTCTTCAGGGGCATGGAGAAGGAATCGCCTTGAGAACTGATCATTGACACTGGGCTTTGAATCCGTCGCAACTCAACCTGCTGTATGGACACCCTGCCGGACCAAAACCCTTTTTGCTGCACTCACTTTTCTCTGGTTGAGGAAGAATCATAGGAAAAGGAAAAATGAGAGATCTGTTCAGTCCGCCTTCCTAGCCCTGAAGCTGATCCTGGCGGTCATTATCCTCTCTGAGCTGAAGATCTTAGCTGCAATGTAGAGCATCGCAAGGGTGAAGCACGCCATGTAGACAAGCCCAATCAGGCTCATCCCGTAGTTCCCAGTAATGAGTGCCTGGGAAGCCAGTGCTGGATAGGTGAACGGGATCAGGTAGAGCACTGCTTGCATCGCCGGAGGCAGTGCGCTTATGTCTCCCATCATCATGAATATCGCTGGTAGGAAGACCGGGACTATTACGATCCCGATGATCGACTGTGCCCCTCTGACGTCCTGAGCCAGAGTGCCGAGGGTCAGCGCGATCGCCAATGCGGAGATGAGTGCGCCGAATATCGAGAGCCCGAGGATCAGGTACCCTTCCGGCGCTGGAGCGAGCTTGAGCCCTGCCTGCCCCAAATCGCCGGCTCCAGCCCCCGCGCTTCCGAGCACCGCTCCAATGTAATAGGTGAATGCGAAGACGTTAGCAACCGTAGCCAGCAGTGCGACCGTGACAGATCCCGCAAGCTTGCCGAAGAGTATGCTCATCCTGCTCACTGGGACTGTCAGGAGCGTCTCGAGCGTCTTGGCCTCCTTCTCGATCGCTATTGATGTGGCTGCGATTTGCATCGCCAGGATAAGGACGAGCATAATTACGATAGGCCCCATAAGCGTCTGCATCTGCACTGTGCCCTGAAGCACTGCCGGGCTGATTCGGAAGGCCTCCCCCTTGATTACGGACTTGTAGTCCTGCCTGATCGGGTTGAGCAGGGCATTCGGATCCCTATCCGGAGCCTCCTCAGAGACGAGCCGCCTCACGAGTTCGCTCCTGAAGGAATTGATGATCTGGTCCACGCGACCCGACTTGATGAACTCGACCATTGAGAAGTCCTTGAAGTTGACGTAAATCACGACGCCTGACCAGTTGCCGCCCGTGATGTTGCTGGTGAAGCCAGCCGGGATGCAAAGTAGGACGTCGCCCCCTGAGAGCACACCTAGGCTCGACTCAGGGGGGCCCGAAATCTTGTTGACTTCCACATTGTTGGCACCGAAGTAATCCAGCAGGGCTTGCGAGATCGAACCATTGTCCTCGTCGACCACATAGATCGAGAGGTTCCCGTACGCCTTTTCGATCGTGGATCCGGTGGAGACGCTTATCGCAGCGCCCATCAGCGGCAGGAGGAGCGCCGGGAATATGATGATGCCCACCAGGATCTTGGGATCCCTCAGGAGATCCTTGATCTCCTTTATAACAAGAAGCCTCAGTCCGCTAGGCAAAGCCGACCACCTTCATGAAGGCTTCCTCTAGAGTATCCCCTCCGTACTTCGAGACGAGTTCGCCAGGCTTTCCGACCTCGACTACCCTGCCTGCGTTTATGAATGCGACCCTGTCGCACATCTTCTCGACCTCGAGCATGTTGTGGCTCGAGAGCAGAACAGTTATCCTGTTCATCCCCGCGTATTCCTTGATCAACTTCCTGAGCTGGAATGCGTGGGTGACATCGAGCCCGGAGGTCGGCTCGTCAAGTATCGCGAGCCTGGGCTTAACCATAAGCGCACGCGCGAGCTGCAGCCTCCTCTTCATGCCCTTGCTGTACGTCGAAGACTTATCCCTCAGCCTGTCTCCTAGCGCAGAGATCCTTATCCCCTCCGCCACCGCCGTTTCAACCTCTTCCTCACTCCTATAGTAGAAAGAAGCCATGAGCCTGAGGTACTCGAGCCCTGTGAGGTTCTGGTAGGCCCCAGCCTCCTCAGGGAGGTAGCTGATCAGCCGCCTCACCTCCGCAGCCTCCCTGACGACGTCCTTGCCGCAGACAGCAACTTGCCCCGAGGTCGGCTTTATGATGGTGGCGATTATCCTGAGAGTGGTGGTCTTCCCAGCCCCGTTCGGACCGATCAGCCCAAAGACATCCCCCTCATTGACCTCCATGGAGATGCCGTCCACAGCCCTCCTCTTAGAGAACTCCTTCACAAGGTCCTTAATGAATATCGCTTGAGGCATATTGGGAGATTATGGAGGGCTCCTCTTTATACATATTGGAATCTGCAGAAGTTTGGTAACAAAACGTGATTTTTTTAATATTCAGTTCCTTGCCCATGCTCTTTCGAGCAACTTTTTCGGGATTTTTAGTAGCAGGTACAGGATGAATGTGAATGCGAAGGCGGGCATCGTCGCTCCCACCCCGGGGTGGCAGGACTGGACATAGAAATAGAACCCCGTCCCCGCAGCCCATGAGGCTACCGCCGTGACGCTTAGCCCGCGCCAGTGCCAGTACCGACCTTTCGGATTGTAGAGGGCCTCTACATCATAGCCCCTCTTGGAAACAACGAAGTAATCTGCGATCACCACAGCGAACATCGGCACGAAGACCGCGCCAATCACATAAAGGAACGCCACGAAAGCGTCCATCCAAGGTATGAAGGCGATAGCCGTCCCGGCTATGCCCGTGAGGAGGCTCCCCTGCCACTCCTTGACCTTCGGGAAGATGTTGACCAGCGACATGTTCGCCGAGTATATGTCCAGGAACGTGGTCGTTATCGTGCCCAACCAGATTGCAAGGAGCGCGAAGGTGCCGAATGCTGCGCCGCCGATCTCCGCCACGTAGACTGTTGGGTCAGTCAAGCCGAATACTAGCGCACAAGCCAGCCCTGTCACGAAGAACCACGCATTTACTGCCCCTTGCCCTATGAAAGCGCCTGCGAATGAGCCGATCACCGATTTCCCGAAGCGCATATAGTCTGCGGCGAGTGGCGCCCAGGATAGCGGTATTATGAGGGCCAGGTCGAAGGCTATGCTCGGAGGCATCCCGCCAGCTGGGGACGATGAGATTGCGTCAAGCCCCCCGCCGGAGAAGACTGCAATATTCATCGCGAGAGCGATGAGCACTAGCAGGGTGACGGAGACCCGCGTGAACCACTTCCACCCCTCAGCCCTGAATAGCGCCAGGAGCGTGCACGCAGCGCCTCCTATCATTATCCACAATGGGAATCCGGTCACCCCGAAGAGCATCTTGCAGAGCAGGTCCGCTGCTGAAGCGTTTATGTATATCATCCATGCCGTCCAGCCTATGAGCGTCACGTAGTTCAAGACACTCATCAGGTAAGACCCCCGGATCCCGAAGCTCCCCCTTATAGAGACCATTGAAGGGATTCCTTTCTCCGCGCCGATTACCCCTGCAGCCGCAAAGATCGCACTGCCGACGGCAGATCCGGCTACAATCAGGAGTAGCCCTTGCATCCAGCCGACTGGGGCAAGATAGCTCCCGCTGTACCAGACATTGACCGCTATTGCGGAGCCCGCCCAGATTAGAGCCATGTCCAAAAACGAGAGGACCCTGTGCCTCGGTTCAACTGGATAGATCGCGGATTCGTCGTAGCTCATTTGGCCTCGACCGAGACCTCGGAAATAAAAAATATAAACCTTCCTAAAAGTAGGTTATAACTTTTATAATGCTTGGCTGGTTTCAGGGGCTTGTCTGATTTGATTGCAAAGATGTGCGAATCACTAAAGCACGATTCTCATACCAGTGCATGCTGGCCTCACGGCATCGCCAAGCCTATCACGCATATGGCAAATTGCAGCCAAGCCTGTGCAGTGGCATGGCATCACCCTTCTCACTCCGATCTCCTTCATCGCCACAGCTGTCATCTCGAGCTTCTCATTCCCTGCGTCGTTGAGGTGGAAACCGCCTATGACTGCGAAGACCTCATTAATCCCCGTTATCTCCCTTGCATGCTTTATTGTATTGATCACCCCTGAGTGCGCACAGCCCGTCACGACCACCAGCCCCTTGCCCTCCACCGCCGCAACGACGCCCATGTCGTCCCTGAAATCGTCCTTCTCAAGCCCGTCGCCTCTTCCTATGAAGAACTCGGTCTCTGGGCGCTCGAACGAGTGCCTGCCAATCTCCCCGGTTGTGATTAGCCACCCCTTGACCTGCTGTGGAGCGCCCGAGCCGATTATCGAGACCCCTGCAGCATTCAGGATCTTTGGGTCGAATGGCATCCCTATGCTGGCCAGGTTCCCCCTGACCTTCTTAAACCGGGGGAGGAATGCATCGCTGTGCGTTACGACTCTCGAGGGCGCGCAGCCTGATCCGAGCAGCTTCGGCAGCCCCCCCGAGTGGTCGTAATGCCCGTGGCTCAGCACCACGTCCTCTACCATCCCTAGCCCCAGAGCCCCCATGTTGTTGAGAAGCGGCACCCCCGTCTGCCCGGTGTCGAAAAGGACCCCTTCTCTGCCGTGCCGGATCAGGGCAGAAAACCCGTGCTCCCCTAGCACCCCCCTTGCGGCCGGAGAGACCATATTGTCGCAAAGTATCGTGATCTCTATCTCATCGATCTCCCTCAAGCTCACCAAGCGCCCTGTCCGCTCCTGCAAATCACTTGCTGAAGGCTCCTCAAAAAGGTGGCGCATAAAATCATGGTGAAAAGACCTAAAAGCCCAATTTTGAATAGGATATCGACTGTGCCTTCAAGAAGAGTGGTTTGCCATGGAAACAGGAATCTTCCTCGCAGGGATCGCGCTCGGGCTTTCGCTAGCGGCCCCGCCTGGGCCAGTGAACGCACTGATGGCAGCACAGGCCATATCGTCATCCCGCCTGAACGGATTCCTAGTCGGGCTCGGGGCGATGACCTCTGACGCGACTTTCATGGCGATCACCTACGTGCTGAGCGGTCTGCTGGTCCTCGACGGAACCGCCCGCGGCGCCCTCTCAATGGTCAGCTTCTGCCTCATGCTATTCCTAGCTTACCTGACTTGGCGGGCTTCAGGGCGGATAGACCTAAAACCCAAGAAGAGTGTGCACATACCGTACCTGACCGGGCTGACTGTAGGGCTTACTAACCCTTTCCAGATCTCCTGGTGGATGAGTGCAGGGCTCTCGCTGATATCCAGCATCGGGCTGACAATCATAATTGGCTTCTTCATCGGCATCCTGATATGGATCACGAGCTTCCCGTCCGTGCTGAGCTGGGCAGGGAAGGGGCGCCCATGGGTCTACAGGGGTGTCATATACTTCTCGGTTGGGCTGCTACTCGCTTTCGCAGCGTGGTTCTTCTACAATGGCATAGGGCTGCTCGGGATTGCCCCTTTCGATATATGATCCATCCCCCTTTCGTGCGGGGCAAGCAAGCTTAGGCTTATCTGCCCCGGAGATGGATGCCGCGCATGCGCATCGAGGGTCCCCCAGTCCAGACTGGGACACCCTGCTCCGGCTGCCCCTTGCCGCACGTGGCTGCCTTGAACATGAGGTCCCTTCCGACTGCGTCGACGCTCGAGAATATCACTTCAGTCGTCGCCTCTATCACGGGCGCCCTGACCGGATCCCTTACTTCCCCTCCCACTATCATGTATGCCTCCAATCCCACGTACCTGTTGTTCCACCTGATGTCGTCGATGTTCCACTCCTGGAAGCTCTTGATATACACGCCCCTCCCAACTCCCTCGATCATCTCCTCCAAGGTGTAGTCGCCCGGTTCCATGAATGTGTTCGACATTCTGACGATCGGCTCTCTTGCGTAGGACGACGCCCGCATTGACGCATTGCTCGACACCCCGAAGTCGTAAGCAGTCTCCCTGCTATGGAGGAACTCGTTGACCCTCCCATCCCTTATAAGCGCCTTTCTCCTAGCGGGCACGCCCTCGTCGTCGTATAGGTAGAAGCCGTACGAAGCCGGCAGCGTCGGGTCGTCCGAGATGTTCACCGCAGCGCTCCCGATCTCCCTCCCCAGCATGCCAGGCTTCAGGTAAGACTCGCCCGCCTGCGCGGCTTCCCTGCCCATGATCCTGTCAGCCTCCTGCGGGTGACCGCAGGCTTCGTGGGATATTATGCCCGTGACCTCCCCGCCGACAACAACGTCGTACTTCCCTGGGGAAAGAGCCCTGCCATCCCTCAGCATCCTGGCCATCGCCTCCGCCTCCTCCCTCGCGATTGCTTCAGGGGAGATTATCCCTGCTCTCTCCCAGCCGCCGGATTCGCCAAGCTGCACGATCCTCTGTAGGGATCCTTTGCCGCCCTCGTAGGCTGTGATTATGAAGTAACCCTCGACCCTAGGCACCAGAGACCTCACCTCGGTCCCCTCAGAGTTTATGTAATCCTTCTCTTCGACGCTCCCCCCTAAGACAAGGAGTCTGTTGGGGAACCTCGCCCCTTTGACCCCCGTTATCGAGGCGTCGATAGATTCCAGGAGCTCAATCGCTTCGCTCGGCTCCACTGCTGTAGGGAGCGTCCTGTAGTCTGCCTTCCATTCAGCCTTCACAGCCTTCTCGCTCGACAGGGATACTTTCTTGCAGGAACCAGACAGCGCCTTCGCTGACCTTGCTGCCCTAAATCCCGCCTCCCTCATCCCATCTCTAGTTAGCATGTTCGTCGAGGCGAAGCCGAGCGCCCCGTCAACGATTGCCCTCACAGCGATCCCGTGCGCCTCCACATACTCAGGGGGCTCAGCCATTCCGTTCTTGAGCACAATTTCCATCCCAACTTTCCTCTGGGACCTGACCTCAGCGTATCCTGCCCCTTCCCTGAGCAGGCAATCAAGCAGCCACTGGAGATCCATAGCAAACACCACTCAAGCGCCTACCAAAAGGCAGCGACGCATCAGATCTCTATGGTGCACAATATTAAGGGTTTGCACGGTCTCCCTTCTCAAGGCCAGGTTCGACTTCCTCGGCTTCAAGGGTCTCTGCGCCGTAGATCTCAGACATGTAATTGATCCCCTTCTCGTTCCCCTCAACCCCGTCCCACGATGCGACCGCGTCCTTTACTACAGCGACCCTGTACCCCTTGAAGAATGCGTCTGCTGCGGTGTGCCTGACGCATATGTTGGTGTCGATCCCTGTGAGTGCCAATCGATCCACCTTCAGCTCCCTGAGGAGCAGGTCGAGATCGGTCTGGAAGAAGCCGCTGTAACGCCGCTTCCTTACCAAAAAGTCCCGCTCCTGCGGCTTCAGCTCGTCCACGACCTCAGCACCCCAGGTCCCGGCTATTGCGTGATCACCCCACAGCTCGAGCTCCCTGTCCACGCCAGGGTAGTGCGTGTCGCAGATGTATATCACCGGTAGCCCCTTGTTCCGGAAAACCTCTGTCAGGGCTTTGATCTTCGGGATTATTTTTGCCGCGTCGCCGCACTTCATCCTGCCCGATACAAAGTCGTTCAGCATGTCTATCACAAGAAGAGCGGTTGCCAACCCAGACACCTGATTCAGATTCTCCAAATTGGGATATAGGCTTTCCCCCATTCTGAGCGTGGTTTTCAGGATTTCTGTTGTGCGTCAATATCCTTGGCTGGGCATAGGGAATACGATTATAGCCCCATGCTGTGATCTCTAATTGGTGGACACTGTTGCCTTATGATATAGAATATATCGACGTGGAGGCGAAGCATAGGCTCTGGTCGGATTTAACGAGGCGCCCCCTCTACACCAGGAAGGCCGACATATACGGGTGCTGCATCAAGCTGCTCACTGACAGCAGGCTCACCTCCGATCTGTGGTCCGACAACTTCTACTCCTCGGACGAGAACAGGCGGTCGCACGGCAGGCTCCTTGCCGTCGAGGATCCAGTCCAGCCCCCTCACGTGAAGTATGACCCGTACACAAAGACCGCAATAATATTCAACATAGACTACTACGGCTGGATCAAGAGCGTTGCCCTGGCTGTAACTGGCGAGATCCTAGAGGACTCGCATGAGATCTTCTCGGTTCACGGCGCGGCCCTTGACGTAGATGGTTCTGGAGTCGCGATCATCGCCGGAAGCGGGGTCGGGAAGACGACCCACAGCTGGGGGATGCTCAGGAATCCTGGCGTGAGGCTCTTGGCTGACGACTGGTTCTTTGTGAGGGTCTACGAAAGGAGCCTCTTGGCGTTTGGATCCGAGAAGAACTGCTATGTCGATGCGGATCTTGGGCATATATGGGGGGAGTACAAGAATATGCTTGACCGGGCAGTCTTCGACAAGAGGGGGAGGGCTGTGGTCAATGCAAGGTGGGTGGTCGGGAACGATGGCGTGATCCCGATGACAACGCTGAGGAAGGTGGTGCTGCTCAAGAGGGACCCCTCGGACGGGGCGGTGCTCAGGGAGCTGGATCCGGAAGAGGCCTTCGAGATCCTCTCCAGGAATGGGTTCTACAACCCTCACCAGCTCGTCAACGACGGGAGGAAGTTCCATCTTAGGTCCAGCTTCTTCAGGACCCTCCTAAGCAGGACACGGATCTTCCTCGCGAACACCGCGCACCCTGCATCAGAAGTCCAAGACAGGATATTCCAGGCCGTGTCTGGATGACCTGTTTGAGAACAGTTAAATATGCCGCCGGTTCGACTTACTTCAACTGAGGGCTGGGAAAATGCAGAAGCACGTGCTTTACATCCTGCTTGACGGGCTCGGCGACCGCCCGGTCGCTGAATTCGGAAAAAGAACCCCGCTCGAGGCTGCTCGCCGCCCGAACATGGATGCGCTTGCCAGGAAGGGGAGCTCTGGGGTTGTCTATACGGTGGGGAGGGGCATCGCTCCCGAGTCGGACGTGGCTGTGATAAGCATGCTCGGCTATGATCCCCACAAGACCTACACCGGAAGGGGGCCGATCGAAGTCTTCGGATCGGGGATGTCGATGGAAAATGGGGACCTTGCAGTGCGTTGCAACTTCGCGACCTTCAGCAGCGACTTTTCGATAATCGACAGGAGATGCGGCAGATCGCTCACGACTGGAGAAGCCAAGGTGCTCGCCGACGCGATCAACAGCGAGGTCAAGCTCGATTCCTGCCCTGCAGAGTTCGAGTTCAGGAGCACGGTCGGACACAGGGGCGTCCTCCTAATCAGATGCAAGGAAGGCAGGCTCTCCGGCAACATATCGAACACAGACCCCGCCTACCTCAAGAAGGGCGGGATGGGCATAGCGCTCGAGACCTTCGAGAACAAGGTTCAGGCTGCAGTGCCTTTGGACGGGAGCCTTGAGGCCAAGAGGGCCGCCGACCTCCTTAATGAGTTCACCCGGAAGAGCTACCTGGTGCTCGAGTCGCATCCGCTCAACAAGGAGCGGATAGCGCAAGGGAAGCCTCCTGCGAACGGGATACTAGGCAGGGATGCTGGGTCTTCGCTGCCGAACTTCACCCCAGTCACCGAGCTATATGGGATGGAGTTCGCGGCTATGGTCGAGATGCCTGTCGAAAGGGGAATAGCGCTCCTGTGCAGCATGGACACGGTCGAGCTCCCGAAGGCAACAGGCGACCTTGCTTTGGACTATGAAAGGCGGGCCGAGCTCGCGAGCGAGCTGATCCAGTGCTACGGAGGCGTCTACATACACATTAAGGGGCCGGACGAGCCTGCACATGACGGGGACTGCTTCGGAAAGAGGAGGTCGATAGAGCTGATTGACGAGCATTTCTTCGGTCACCTCGCAGTCGACCTCGGGAAGACTGTGGTCGTTGTCACTGCAGACCACTCGACACCATGCTCGCTGAGGGCACATTCGGACGATCCAGTGCCGCTCATAGTAGCTGGGGGTGGGGTCGGCGCTGACGGGACGGGCGAGTTTGGCGAGTCGGCGTGCAGGAATGGCTCCCTGGGGGAGATCGACGGGGTCGACCTACTGAGAAGAGTGACAAGGATGGTTTCCTAGAGGGGTTGCATTGCTGGGGAGTCCGTATGCAGAACACACCGAAGCGCCTTTACAGGTCGAACTCGAACAGGATACTCGGAGGGGTCTGCGGCGGGATAGCTGAGTACTTCAGCGTTGACCCTGTGATAATAAGGCTCATATGGATAGTCTTCACTGTAATTTATGGGTTTGGCGTTTTTCTCTATTTGATCGCCTGGGTGATCATCCCCCGTTCTCCGGAAGACCATTCCCCGCCCAATCAGGGGAATGGCGCTTCCCCATTGGACATGGCATCCCAGAAAGCACTGGTCGCCTTGGGCCTGATCCTAGTCCTTGTCGGGGTGCTTGAAGCCACCAGGCTCTCTGATCCTATCAAAGCACTAGCGGCAATCGCTTTCTCATTTCCTTTTGTTTTTATATGGCTGGGGATACTTGTAATAGTGATCTCACTGTTGAGCCGGAGATAAACCGCTGTGTCACTGGGTCCTGTACTTGCACTCTCGGTATCGGCCGCCGTAGTCATGTTAGGTTTCGGTATCATAATGCCCTTCCTTCCTGTCTATGCCCAGCTCCTCGGTGCCTCGAGCGGGGTTGACATAGGCATCCTCTCCTCAGCATTCCTGATCACTAGGACCCTTCTGGCGACTCCTGCGGGATCATTTTCGGACAGGCTAGGAAGGAAACGGATAATAATTGTTGGGCTTGGGGTCTACTCAGTCCTCTCAGTGCTGTTCGCATTCGCATCAACCTGGATTGAGCTGATAATGTACCGCGCGCTCCAAGGGGTCGCGTCTGCAATGGTCTGGCCAGCGTCAACTGCCCTCGTCGCAGACATGTCCCTACCTGAGAGGAGGGGGACAGCCATGGGCCTGTTCAACTCGGTATCGATGAGCGGCTGGATGATCGGGCCCGCTCTCGGCGGCGCAATACAATGGTACTCGAGGAACGCCTTGGGGATGGGGCTGCTCGATAGCTTCAGGGCCCCGTTCTATGTATCGGCCTTCCTTTCCCTTACTTCAATGTTCCTTGTTATCCTGCTCGTGAAGGTTGCAAAAGCTACAGGGCCGAGAGGCAGAAAGCTCGGCTTGCCTATGAAAGAGATCGATCCGAAATTCAGGAGGAGCATTTATGTCCTGCTGTTTCTCCTCGTCTCATACGGTTTCGCGACTTCCTTCGTGGAGCCCATGCTTGTCTACTTTGTCCAGCACGAGTACAACCTTAGCGAAGACTTGGTCGTAACTAACATGGCAATGGTGTTCACAATATCGGGTATAGTCATGCTCGGTACCCAGCTCCTCGGCGGTAGGATTGCCGACCGGTACAGCAAGAAGGGCACCATAGTCTCAACCTCAGCTGTAGCCCAGGCCCTTACGATGGCAATGCCGTTCTCGAGGGACGTTGGGGAGATTGGATCCATCATGGTCGCAAGATCGGCGTTCTACGGGTTAGGATCTCCAGCCTACACTGCCTTCCAGCAGAACCTGCTCCCTTCGAAGGTCAGGGGAGCTTTGACCGGGCTCTTTGATACAGCTTTCGGCTTTGGGGCGTTCGCTGGACCGATCGCGGGGTTCTTCCTATACGACACCGTCTCCCACAGCTCGCCTTTCTTGGCAAGCGGATTGCTCGGCATTTTTACACTAGTAGCAATCGTGCTATTCACTTATGAGCCAAAGCGTGAAGAAGTACCTGCTTGAGGGGCACATTTTGGCCGAGTGAGGGGAATTGCATCGAGTCTGCATTAATGATGCGCATTAACGCTTATAAACCGTACAATACTACGTTCTCTCGGTGCCTGCTTTGCCGAAGATCAAGTGCAAGAAGGTGACCTGGGAAGAAGTCGAAGAATGGAGCCGCATTGTCTCCGACAAGGTTTACTCGTCCGGATGGATTCCGGACATTGTTATTGCCATATCGAGGGGCGGATACGTGCCCGCGAGGCTTGTCTGCGACAGGCTTGTAGTTGGGGAGCTCGTCTCCCTGCAAATCTCGCACTGGCCATCTGCCGCGCAGATGGCCAAGGAAGCGGGAGTCCGCACACCGCTGCACTGCAACATGGGCGGGAAGAAGGCACTCATCGTGGATGATATTGCGGACACTGGGGAGTCGCTGATCATAGCAAAGGACCACGTCTGGACGAACTGCAGACCGGACGCTATCAGGATAGCATCGCTCCAGTGGATCTCCGGGAGCAGCAAGATATGCCCTGACTACTACGCGGAGGAGGTCAGGGAATGGATCTGGTACCAGTACCCTTGGAGCAGGCTTGAGGATATCATAGGTTTCGTTAAGAAGGTGATCGAGGAGAACCCCGGCAAGGGAACATGGTCCTTTGATGAAGTTGTGGAAATGGTAAGAGAGTTGTATGGCGTTGAGTTCGAACGCTGGTTCTTCGAAAGGGCATTGGACAAGCTCGCCTCCAAGGGATTCCTGAAAAGGGAAGGCGGGCGAATAATCGTAAAAGTATAAATCGAGATTTCGGGTGATATTGGGCATGGCTTTCAAGTGCAACGCTGAAATCGGAATAATCGGAGGGAGCGGGTTCTACGATCCGGCCATGTTTGACTCTGTTTCTGAAGTCAAGATCCATACGCCTTTTGGACCCCCTTCCGAGACAATCTCTGTGGGCGAGCTGAGGGGCATGAGAGTGGCCTTCCTCCCCAGGCATGGGAAGCGGCATTCGATACCTCCCCATCTTATCAATTACCATGCGAACTTATGGGCATTAAGGGATTTAGGCGTGAGGAGGATCCTTGCCCCGTCCGCCGTGGGCAGCCTGAAGGAAGAGATCAAGCCAGGAGACATCGTTATCCCAGATCAGTTCATCGACTTCACTAAGAACAGGCGCTATTCGTTCTACGACGGCGCAGTAGTAGGGCACTTTTCACTTGCCGATCCATTCTGCCCAGACCTGAACCAGAAGGTGCTCGAAGCAGCCCGGAAGCTTGGCATACGCGTGCATTTCCCTGCTTGCTATGTCTGCATTGAGGGGCCGAGGTTCTCAACAAGGGCGGAGTCGAAGCTCTTCAGGTCGTGGGGCGCTGACATAATAGGGATGACTCTGGTGCCGGAGGTCGTCCTTGCGAGGGAGGCTGGGATCTGCTACACAACAATAGCAACGGTGACTGACTACGATGTGTGGGCAGAGAAGCCGGTCACGGCACAAGAAGTTGTGGACACACTCAAGTCAAACGTCGAGAAGGCCAAAAAGGCGATATATGAAGCCATACCGACTCTTGGCGAGCGCAGGTGCTCATGCGATAGATCTTCCGAGAACGCCTTGGTATGATGGTTATGGCTCCTTCTCGCAGGTGGCAAGTGTTCAACAATTCTATATTCCTCACAGTAATTGTTAAACACTTCTATATTCAATGAGACTTGCATAAGCATCAAAATATATCGAAAAGCTTTATATATTCGAGTATTTACGCTATATATTGAGTAGTGGATAATAGGAAAGGAAGGTGATCGGAAAGATGGGAAAAAACTACAAACCGATAAAGCCTACTCTTTGGGTTCCTGGCTAAATAATAAAAGTGAAATGATGATCGCCATTTTCTTTATCTGTATGCTTTGCTGTTTTGGGATTTCTGCCCGCTCATTTTCAACATGATCTTAGAGGCCAAGCTCTGTGGCAACCTTCTGCATGCTCTCGAGCGCTACTCTAAGGAACTCCTCGAGAGGCATGCCCATCTCGCTGCACAATGCTATCCTGCCCCTGTCCACGCCCTTGGCAAAATCCTTGCTCTTGAACTTTCTCATAAGCGTGCCTACAGTGACGTCTTTAAGCTTCTTGCTGGGCATCACGAGGGCGGCTGCAGCGACGAGCCCGGAAACTGCATCGCTTGCTATGAGCGCCCTCCTGAAGTTGCTCTCAGGCATCACGCCTGTGTTCTCATAGTTGTGTGCCTTTATCGCTTGGAGCACTTCATCTTCGACCAGCCCCTCAAGCAGCCGCGATGCGACAAGGGTATGGTCAGATAAACCGCTGCAGATCTCGAAGTC
>CALGKV010000137.1 GCA_937930465.1 Methanosuratincolales archaeon
AGCCTTTGGAAGATGAGCAAGGTCATTGCAGTGCCCGACTTCCCTCCCCCATATACCATAGCTAAGGCCAATGTGGTTCCATCAAACCAATACGTGAAGAAGTTGCGGCTCGTCGGTCCAGTGATTCCTAAGCATCCCGACGAACTGCCGGATCAGGAGGAGCTGAAGCGCAGCCTGGGGTTCGACGACCGGCCGCTCATATTCGCAGCCATAAGCGGCACCAAGGCTGAGAAGCTGATGATCACAAGGCAGATCGCAGAGATCTTCAGGGAGTTCCCAGACCGGTACAACATAGTCCTCTCCAGAGGCCTCTCGGATGCCCCGAACCTCGAAACCAAGTCGAACGGAGGGAGGCTGCGGATTTACAACTGGGTTGACGACCGCTACAAGTACCTGAAGGCGTGCGATCTGCTAGTCACAAGGGGAGGACACAATACCGTCGGGGAGGCCATTTATTACGGTAAGCCGATGGTTGTAATCCCGACAGTTGCGCACTCCGAGCACCAGGGTATAGCGGAATCCGTCGAGAGGATGGGGATCGGCAAGAAGATCCAGCAGTACGATCTGAGCAAGGAAACGCTCAGCCGTGCCGTTGAGGAGGTGGCGCGTTCAGAGCCCTACCTGAGTAACATCGGTGCAGCCCAGCGGTTCGCTAGGCAATTCAATGCGGTAGAGTCGATTGCAAAGATTATCCAAGAAGTGGCTGGAAAGGGATGATGTGCACCTAATCCGCTTTCAAATCCGATATGCTTTTGGCTCTGCAACTGACTTAATTTGCCCAGCTGTCCGCTTCCTATTGCAAAAATCATTTGGACTCGAGAAAAAAGGGAAAGTTGCTAAATGGAGATGAGGGTCGCGCTCCTGAGGAGCCCATCGATCCTCCTGATCTCCTCGACCTTCTTGCTGAGCTCCTTCACGTCCTGGGTCTGTATCTTAACGATTATGTCGTACTCACCAAAGACGACCGTGCCCTCCACGACGCCCTTGACCCCGAGGCATTTCTCGAGGACTTCCCTCTCCTTCCCGATCTGGCAAACCCCCAAAACAAAGGCTGTGAAAACCAAATTTATTCCTCCAACATCCGCTTTTTATTCTGTGTTCTAACTTTTATAAAGGTTGAGTAGCTCTTCCCGTTTTCTCTCACAAATGTTTATTTGGGCGGCATCCATTTACGCATCCATGAGCCTTGTACCTGCTCTGGTAGCTTTGCTGTTAGCTCAGGGGGCAGGCTCGGCCTATGCCTACAACTTGTCGATCACACTTGCGAACGGCGGGGCCGCAATGGACTGCGCAGGGCAATACAGCCCCTGCTATTTGCTCCTCAACCAGAATGTCTTCAAGAACAGCTCGGAGCAGACTGCCCTGATAGAATTGGTGACTCTTAACGGGGCCGATGTCCCGTGGGAGCTGAGCTCAGACCCAGACGGGAATCCCCTAGTGAAGATACTTGCCGCTGATCCGATCGCGCCGAACGAGAACTCAACCGTTACAATGGGCTTCAGGATCACTCTAGAAAGGAGCCCGCCAGATGTCGACCCAGCGCTTTCTGGCACGATCGATGAGGTTCCGCAGCAGCTCAAGGTTATGCACCCGCTCACCGGGATCTGGGACCCCTCAGGCTGGGGGAATCCCGACGAGGTGTTCGCGATTGCAGAATCTATCAGGGCTGGAGAGGATAACGTGCTCCTGATCCTACGCAACCTTATACTCTGGTTCGAGGAGAACATGGTCTACTCATACAACAACACTGCCCCGCAGACAGTTTGGGAGACTTACAAGACTCTCGCCGGCGACTGCGATGACCAGGCGAACCTCTTCGTCATGTTCTGTAGGATCTACGGCATACCTGCCTATACCTCAATCGGACCGATCTACATGCCTGGTCAGGAAGCCTATGATTCGGACCACAACCTGCATTTCCACACCAAGGATGTGGGTTGGCATGGCTGGGCGATGGTCTATGTGCCGAATCGAGGGGGAGGCGGCACTTGGATGCCTGTAGACCTCACTTACTTCAAAGGAGGGATCTCCAGGGAGGGGCGCATCTTGAGCACCGACTGGAGGCAGCACATACAAGGCGCAGCTCTTTACTGGAAGAACGCGGTCGTCTTCATCGAGTATAAAAACTACGACCACATTTCCGAATACTCCCGCATGAGGGAAGCTATAATCGGTTCGGACTGCGAGTGGGTGGAGTACCACGCAATGTCGCTTGCATCCGGCTCTGATAGTCTGGGATTCATTCCGCTGCTAGCCCTCGTGGCGCTGATCGCCTCGGCATCGACGATCGCTTCAACCCTATTGCTCAGGAAGAGGCTTCGTGCAAGTAAGCTAAATTAACATAACTTTCCTTGGAAATCCTTTTCTGCCCTAGTGCAAAAGAATAAGACATGGAACCCTCGGAGAGCCCAAGGAAAAACTTTTGCGAGTTTTACCACCGCCTCCTCAGCCCAAGGGTAGCCGCGCTCGTCGTTGCGCTCAGGGATGACGGCAGACCGAACGTCATGCCCGCTGCGTGGCACACCCCTGTCTCGGTGAACCCGCCCGTCTTGGCAGTCTGCATCTCCCCCTTGAGGTACACGCACTCACTTATACTGAAGAACAGGGAGTTCACGGTCAACATACCTGACCTCTCGGTGAAGGCTGCCGTCGTGGAGGCGGGCTCCAAGTCCGGCAGGGAATCCGACAAGTCGTCCCTCTTCAACTTTGCCCCTCCCGCTAAGATAAAAACGCCCCTGATAGACGGCGCCATAGGGGCAATCGAGTGCGAGCTGAGCCAGGCGATCGACGTGGGGGATCATACGGTCTTCTTCGGGGATGTCGTTGCATGCCGGGCAAAGGGATTTGGCGAAGTCTGGAAGGGAAAGTCCCCCCTCCTTCACCTGGGGTCTAGTTTCTATACCGCGATGAGGGAGGATTGAATGCAGCAGTCACCCTGCAACGCCCCTCAAACTATAATTATCAGTGCCTTCGATCGTTTTATTGCCCAGAAAAAGGTGAATCAGGTTTGTCTGATAGAGAAACCGAGGAACTCGCAGAGCTCAAGCGGTCATTGGAGGAGAAGGTCTCCAGACTTGAGAAGGAGCTGGCGCTCAGCAGGATTAACCTTAAGTTGATTGACGAGGCGCTCGCGAAGGTGAGCTTCAGGCCAGCAAGCAGGCTTGTGGAGATCGCTCCGAAGGATGAGCACCTGCAATCGCAAATACCGCCTGTGAAGGTTCCTGCTGCCCAAGAGCGCCCGGCTGCCCCTGCGACCGAGCCAGCACAGCCTGTATCTGCAACTTCGCCTCAGCCTGCAACTATCGTTGCCAGATCTCCGACACCCAAGGAGCCTGCACAGGAGATCGGAGAGGGGGAGCAGCCATTCCCGATAAAGTCCAAGACTGGAGAGGATCTCGGTACAATCTTCGTTGGAAGATCCTGGGTAAGGATAGTGCCTGCACCGGACCTTCACCTGAACGTTAGGACCCCTCCTTTCCAGACTTTCTTCATTGACAGGGTGCTGGGAGAGATGCGCAGGAAGGACGAGATGGCGGTTGACGCAGGCTCGAAAGACCCGACGTCAATAATCGAGCACAGCCTTGCCCTAGACGGCGAGACGCTTAAGGAGATCAGGATCGACAACCTAGACGATGATTCACGTCTGCGCGAGATAAGGAGCTCGATCAGGTGGACATTCGAACGGATGCTCGAGAAGACGAAGGGCTGAATCGGGCGTTCAGCCTTTTTTGACGATCTCGATGACCTCAGAAAGCCCTTTCACTATGTAGTCAGGGCTGTGGGATCTGAGCTCTTCCTCGGATCTGACGCCTGTGGTTATTGCTGCGACCTTGACGGCAAGCTCCTTAGCTGGCTTGATGTCCATCTCGCTATCGCCGACGACTAGTGCATCCTCCGCCGATACGCCGAGGAGCTCCAGCACTCTCTTAAGGTGGCACGGGCTCGGCTTGGGGCTCTCGACCTGGTCCCTTGTAACAACCGCGTCAAAATAACCATCGATGCCAAGCCTCTCAAGCGCCATCTGGACTGCCTTGGAGTTGTTATAGGTGAATATAGCAAGCTTCACCCCCATAGACTTCAGCGAAGATACCGTCTCCTTTGCCCCCGGGAGAAGGATCGTCGTCTTCGCTGCCTCCATCTCGTGATCAACCGCCATCCGCTCCGCCGCCCTGAGGATCTCGAGTATCTTTTCCTTGCCCATGCCCTTCGAGGAGAAATGCCTTTCGGCTTCGTCCTTGATCTTCGAGAAGGGGAGGTCCGGCGAGAGGGCACCTTTTGGGAAACCCAAGCGCTCAAAGTATTCTATTATCTCGGCTTTGATCCTTCTGCTGTCGATGTTGAAATTGACGAGCACGCCGTCCATATCGAAGACCACAGCCTTCATACCTAACGCACCACACGGGAACAGCATTAACTGATTGGATTGAATAAGTACATAAAGAGTTGCGGTTTATTAATTACTGCCGTCCCGGAAGGTGCTTTCCAAGTATGCCCTTGCTTTACGCTGATCTGGTGGAAGTCTACGACAGGCTAAGTTCCACCACAAAGCGCTTGGAGATGACCGAAATCCTGGTCGACTTTTTCAAAAGATGCCCGAGTGGCGTGATCGACAAGGCTGTCTATCTGACGCAGGGGAGGCTCTACCCTGAGTTCATACCGCTCGAGCTCGGTGTGGCAGACCGACTGATAGCCCGTAGCATTTCGCAGGCAGTTGCCGTCCCCGAGTCGGAGGTTACCTCGCTTTACAAGAAGCTAGGCGACCTTGGGAAAGTAGCCGAGAACCTACTCGCCAAGGGGAAGAAGCAGGTCACGCTCCAGTTCTTCTCGGGGGACCGTTCGAGGGAGAAGCTCACAGTAGAGGAAGTTTACAAAGTCCTGGATCGAATAGCCCGTTCCCAGGGCGAGGGCTCCCAGGAGGAGAAGCTCCGCCTCCTCTCAGACCTTTTGAGGGACTCCTCGCCGAGGGAAGCGCTTTACATCATTAGGACGGTCTCGGGAGCTATGCGCCTTGGAGTCGCAGACATGACAATACTCGACGCACTTTCGATCGCATTTGCGGGATCGAAGGATGCCAGGGAGGCGATCGAGAGGGCTTATAACCTCACCAGCGACCTCGGGGCAATAGCCAAGTCGCTCGCGACAGGGGGCCTAGCGTCATTGGGAGAGGCAAAGCCCGAGCCCGGCAGGCCGATAAGACCCATGCTTGCCGAGCGCCTCTCGACTCCCGAGGAGATCTTGGAGAAGATAGGCGGAAAGTGTGCTGTCGAGTACAAGTACGATGGGGAGCGGGTCCAGATCCACCGGGGTGACGACGGAAACGTGAAGCTCTTCTCAAGGCGTCTCGAGAACATCAATGGGCACTACCCTGATGTCGCAGAACTCGCCTCAAGGAGCATCTCCTCAAAGACCTTCATCGTCGAGGGTGAGATAGTAGCAGTGGATCAGTCTACAGGCGAGATGCTCCCGTTCCAGGAGCTTATGCACCGGAGAAGGAAATACGGCGTCGAGGAGGCGATGCAGGCATACCCGGCGGCGCTCAGGCTATTCGATGCCCTCTACGCTGACGGCAGAGACCTCACGCTCGAGCCATACCCTGCGAGGCGCAAGGCTCTGGAAGGCATGACCACGGAGAGCGAACGGATCTCGCTTGCGACGCAGAGGGTCGTTGACAACCCCCGGTCCTTGGAGGAGTTCTTCGAGGAGGCTATCAGCGAGGGATGCGAGGGGCTAGTGGCTAAATCCTTGGGCAGCTCATCCATATACAAGGCTGGCGCCAGGGGATGGCTCTGGATAAAGTACAAGCGGGACTACAAGAGCGAGATGCAGGACTCTGTGGACTTGGTCGCCGTGGGGGCCTACTGGGGCACCGGGAGGAGGGCCGGGAACATCGGCACGCTCCTCTTGGCCGCCTACGACCCTGGGGAGGACATGTTCAGGACAGTCTGCAAGTGCAGCACAGGGTTCAGTGACGAGGAGATAAGGAACATGCGTTCGATCTTTGAGAAGAGCATAATAATGCATAGGCACGCAAGGGTCGACTCCAAGCTGAACCCTGACATATGGATTACGCCCTCCAAGGTCCTCGAGATCAGGGGTGCAGAGATAACGCTCTCCCCGATCCACACCTGCGGCATGGGCACTATCCGGGAGGGATCAGGCCTCGCGATCAGGTTCCCTAGGTTCACCGGAAAGTGGAGGGACGAGAAGGCGCCCGAGGACGCCACGACTGTCCAGGAGATAGTCGAGATGTACCGGAGGCAGCTCAAGAAGGTGGAGTGATGCCACTTGACATAAAGGGATTTATGGTCAATGGAATCTGATGCATAAGTTAATATACAAGGTAAGGTTTCATTCGAACAGGGATAGCCGAAGGAACTGAGTTTTTTCAGCTTCTTTTGCGCACCCAAATGAAGGAAAGGAAAGAAAGGAGGGAAGCATGTGGGATATTACCGTGAAGGCGCACGGAGATTCGGAGGTCCGAGACGCGGTCCAGCCAACTTCGGCCCCAAGCCTGTAGAAGAAGGCAAGGAATACGAAGTGGACATCAAGGAAGTCAGCAGGCGCGGCGAGGGCATAGCTCGCATAGAGGGCTTTGTAGTGTTCGTCCCGAACACCAAGGCAGGCGACCATGTCAAGATCAAGATCTCGAAGATCTCAAACCGTTTTGCAACAGCGGAAGTCGTACAGTAAGTCGATTGCAGTTAAAAATGCAATCATTTTTCTCTTTTTATTGCTTTCACAATCAATTTAATCGATTTTTGTTTTCAGCGGTATATGTTGCACTGCTAGGTCGCCTTTTTGCAGGGGAGGGCTAGCATTCGCAGATCGGGTTTTTAACGCACTACACCATTTTATGTTCAGGTGGTGGCTTGATTTGCATTCGATCACTTACCCGTTTGGGAGACTCGAGCTTGGAGAAGACCTCGGTTTGACCATCAACGGGACCAAGCTGAAGGGCGAGCCAAGGCTCCTCCGGGATCTCAAGCCGGTCCTGAGGAATCCTGAGTTCGTCACGGACCAGAACGCGGGCAAGATCCTTTACATGATGTACCGATCTGTGGTAGCCGACCCGGCGCACAGGGAGGCGTTTAGGATCCATTCAGTGCGCTTTGACCTCACCGTTATGGACTACTGCCTCCTCGACAAGGAGCCAAACAAGACGCTTGGCCACGTCCATCCCCAAGCAATCCCTGGGCTTTCTTACCCTGAGCTATACCAAGTCCTGCTCGGCAGAGCGATCTACCTCCTCCAGAGGGCACAGGACAGAAGTGGGCGGGTCGCCGACTTCCTGGTTATAGAAGCGGGCCCTGGAGAAGCAGTGCTAATACCGCCGAACTACGGCCATGTGACTGTCAACGTGGGTGGATCCCCGCTCGTCATGGCAAACCTCGTCTCCACCCGATTCTCCTCGGACTACGGGCCATACAAGGAACTCCACGGCGCTTCGTACTATCTCATCGAAGGGGGGTCTTTGGAGCCGAACCCGAACTATCCTGACCTGCCAGAGCCTGTCTGGTCTGACGAAAAGTATCCCGTGTCCAAGGACATTTACACGGACTTCATCTGCTGCCCAAAGAGCTACTCTTTCCTGAACGACCCGACCATGATAGGCGCGAGGTTCTGCAAGGGACAATGAGCATGCACCGAATTTGGCAGACCTTAAGTCTTTTAAATGCCAGATAAACATTTGTGGTCAGTGAGTTGTATGCAACTCCGCTCTCTGCCGTTCTACACGATGGATGACTTCAACTTCAGCGGAAAGAAGGTCCTGCTAAGGGTCGACATCAATTCGCCGATCGATCCCAAGACAGGGAAGATACTTGACGACACTCGGATAAGGAGCCACGCACAGACAGTGAAGGAGCTGATTGATCTCGGGGCATCGGTCGCCATACTAGCACACCAAGGGAGGCCCGGCGACAGTGACTTCACCACGCTTGGGGCACACTCCTCGATTCTCTCTAAGCACCTGGGGAAGGGCGTCAATTACGTGGAGGATCTCTTCGGGCCATATGCCAGGTCGCAGATAGCCTCCATGAAGCCTGGGGACATCCTGTTGCTCGAGAACACCCGGTTCTACTCTGAGGAGAACATCGAGAAGGTCCCCGAGGCGCAGGCCAAAACCTTCCTCGTCAGGATCCTCAGCCCGCTCTTCTCGCTATATGTTAACGACGCCTTTGCCACGGCCCACCGCTCACACCCGTCTCTGGTGGGATTCCCCATGGTCATGCCCTCCGCGGGCGGAAGGCTGCTCCAGAAGGAGGTAGAGATACTCGGCAGCCTCTTCGAGCCCTCCTCGCGGCCCTGCATATTCGTGCTGGGAGGGAGCAAGGTCGCTGACTCAGTCCAGCTGATGGAGACCCTCCTCCCCAAGGGGCTTGCAGACAGGATTCTGCTCACTGGGCTCATATCCCACCTCTTCCTGATAGCAAGGGGAGAGCGCGTGGGCAAGGCTACCACCAAGATAATGGAGGGGAAGGGGCTCAATGCACTACTGCCCCGGGCAGAGGCTTTGCTGAAGAAGTACGGCGAGATGATACTGACTCCGGTGGACATCGCATACCTCAAGGGCGACGCGCGCGTCGAGGTACCGATCGACCGCATACCCGATGACTCGCCCGTCTACGACATTGGCGAGTCAACTATTTCCGAGTATTCGGAGCTGCTTAGGAGCGCCAAGACAGTCATAATGAGGGGACCTGCAGGGTATATTGAGGACTCAAGATTCGCCCGAGGATCGGAGGGGCTACTCCAAGCGCTGGTTAAGAGCAATGCTGTCTCGCTACTAGGCGGCGGGCACCTCAGGGCGATCTCCGAGCGGCTTGGCATTGCAGAAAAGATTGGATATTTCAGCACAGGAGGCGGTGCCTTCATCACCTTCCTCTCCGGTGAGAAGCTTCCAGCGTTGGAAGTCTTAATAGCATCGAAGCAGAAGTTTAACTCAGACAAGTGATTTTGGGGGCCATTTTATGAAGGTAAGAGTAGGCATAAACGGATACGGCACAATAGGGAAGAGGGTTGCTGACGCAGTCCTCAAGCAGCGGGACATGATCCTGGCTGGGGTCACCAAGACCAAGCCGAACTTCGAGGCGAGGATGGCGCGGCAGAAGGGGATAAAGGTCTATGCCGCGTCCGCCGAGAAGCTGCAGGCATTCAAGGATGCCGGAATTGAGGTCCAGGGTACGCTAGAGGACCTACTCAATGAGGTTGACGTGATAGTCGACTGCACACCAGGCAAGGTCGGGGCGACTTACAAGGCCCTTTACGAGAAGCACAAGGTGAAGGCAATATTCCAGGGCGGCGAGAAGCACGAAGTGGCCGGATTCTCATTCAACGCGGTCTGCAACTACAACGATGCCCTCGGAAGGGACTTCGTGAGGGTAGTCTCCTGCAACACCACCGGGCTCTGCAGATCCCTGTATGCTGTGGACACTGAATTCGGCATAAGGAAGTCCAGGGTGGTCCTAATCAGGAGGGGAGCTGACCCTTCTGAGGACAAGAAGGGCCCGATAAACAGCATCATGCCAGACCCGGTGAGCATACCTTCGCACCACGGCCCAGATGTCCAGAAGGTCCTACCCAAGATCGACATAACAACCTCTGCATTCGCCGTCCCGACAACGCTCATGCACGTCCACTGGCTCAACCTTGAGCTCGAGAAGGAGGCGACCGAGGCTGAGATCCTCTCCGCCCTCTCAAAGTACCCCCGGATAAGCTTGGTCTCTGCCTCCGACGGGATCGACTCGACTGCCCAGGTGATAGAGTATGCCAGGGACCTTGGGAGGTGCAGGTATGACATGCCCGAGCTCATTGTCTTCAAGGAGTCGGTCAAGTCCTTCGGGAGGGAGATCTACCTGACCCAGGCAGTGCACCAGGAGTCGATAGTCGTCCCAGAGAACATCGACGCCATAAGGGCAATGACCAACCTCTGCGGGACCGCTGAGGAGTCGATGACAATGACGAACGAGAGCCTTGGGCTGGGGGGAATCTGAAGACTTGTTCAAGAAGCTCTTGGTGCCGATCGACGGGTCCCCCGCATCCATGAGGGCCATCGACCTAGCGATAGAGTTCGCGATGAAGGACGGATCGAAGCTGACCCTGATCCATGTGGTCAGCCCGGCGCCCGTATGCAGCAAGCCCGCGATGATAGAGGAGATGAAGGGCATCGGGAACTCTGTCCTCGAGGCGGCTGCATCCAAGTGCGACGCCTTCGGGATCTCCGCAAAAAAGGTCCTCAAGGTCGCAGAGAGCAACCAGACCTCTACCGCCTACGAGATCTTCAAGGAAGCAGTCGACGGAAACTACGATTGCGTGATCATCGGGTCCAGGGGCTACTCCGGAGGGATGGGCATCCTGATGGGGAGTGTTGCAATCTCGGTTGCGCTGAGCCTGCCCTGCACCACGATAATAGTCCGGTAGCATCCTGAACTGCTTCCCGGCGGGGAGAATCGGAATCTGCAGGTGGGGTTTTTGGATAATAGGATATCGTTCGGCACCGACGGGTGGCGCGCCAGGCTGGACGAGGGCTTCACAGCCGAGAATGTCAGGCGCGTCGCCTTCGCGATAGCGGAGCATATATGTGAGTCTGGATCCCCCGGGAGGGGGGTGTTCATAGGCTACGACGGCAGGGCGCAATCCAAGAAGTTCGCGGAGGAGTGCGCCATAGTGCTCGCCAGCAAGGGGATCGCTTCATTCCTTCCGCCCAGACCCGTGCCTACGCCGGTCGCCGCCTTCTCCGCGGTCAGGCACTCCCTCTCCGGATCGATAATGATCACCGCCTCGCACAACCCCCCCGAGTACAACGGCATCAAATTCATACCCGACTATGGAGGACCAGCCATGCCTGACGTCACGAGCAGCATAGAGCGCCACATCCCGCCCGAGCCCCCAATATTTCAAAAAGACGCGGATAGGAACATGATCTCGGAGCTCGACCCCTACGAGGACTACCTGAGGCACCTCTTCGGGCTGATCAAGGGGGATCTCTCCGGGATGCGCGTCGTCCTGGATCCGATGCACGGTTCAACATCCGGGTTCGCGAGCAGGGTATTCTCCCAGATGGGTGCGTCCGTCGAGGCATTGAGGGACACGATCGACCCCAGCTTCGGCGGATCCATCCCAGACCCCACGCCGGAGAACCTGTCAGGGCTCAGATCAAGGGTAGTTGCATCCGGGCACGACTTGGGGATAGCGTTCGACGGTGACGGTGACCGGCTGACTGCAGTGACCAGGGACGGTACCTTCCTGGCTGTCAACCAGCTGCTCCCACTCGTCTACCTGCACCTGATGGAAAGGCGGTCGATGATCGGGGACGCCGCTAGGACGGTAGCAACGAGCCACCTCGTGGACAGGGTCGCGGAGGACCACGGGCAGAAGGTGGTCGAGGTTCCGGTCGGGTTCAAGTACATCGGAGTGCTACTCAGGGAACGGGCGGTCGTAATCGGCGGGGAGGAGAGCGGCGGCATGAGCTTCTCTTGCCACATACCCGAGAAGGACGGCATTGCCTCAGCAGCCCTCCTGATGGAGGCGGTCAGGTCGTCGGGGCAGGGGCTCTCAAACCTCTACCAGGATCTGGTCACCAGATACGGGAGGCTCCACTCTTCCAGGCTGGACCTGCGCACTTCTTTCAAGGGCGACATAATGCGGCTGATCGGGGAAGCCGCCTCAAAAGTCGAGATCCTGGGCAGGAGGGTGGTCGGTGTGAACAGGAAGGACGGGATTAAGATCGCCCTCGAAGGCGGATGCTGGATCCTCTTCAGAAAGTCCGGCACAGAGAATGTTGTCAGGGTCTACGCAGAGTCTGATGATTGGGCGCTCACTGAGACCCTGCTTAACTTCGGGAAATCCCTTGTACTTAGTTTCATATGAAACGAAAATTTTAATTCAGTGCCCATCGAGCACCTCTTGGTGCTTTTTGATGCAAAACTCAACCAAGGCCTTGTCATTGGCGATAATCGCAGTAATCGCCGTCTCCTCTGTAGGCATCCTCCTTGCGGGAGGGTACCTGAACGGCGGCTCAGGCGTGAAGATATTGGACATGTCGGGCAGGAGCGTCCAGCTGAACTCCACTGCAAGCAGGGTCGTGATCTTGGAGTCGTACTGGACCGAGATAGCCTGTGCCCTGGGCGCGCAGGATAAGATAATCGGCATCGGGACATACGTCACCTCCTCTGTCTTTATCCCAGACTCGGTCAAGAACAAGACAGTCGTCGGCAACGTCTTCTCAGGGGTAAATATCGAGACCGTGCTATCCCTCAAGCCTGACTTGGTGATAATGGACTATGGCTACGGGAAGTCAGAGGAAATTGTTAGGGGTCTCGAGGCTGCGGGGGTGCCCGTAATCACCCTCTTTGCGAAGAACTTCGCTGACATATCGAACGCGACAATGATCATAGGGCAGGCGCTTGGGAAGGTCGAGCGGGCGCAAGCGCTCTCGGGCTACATCAATGGGCTCCATTCCCAGCTGATCTCTAACGCCAGCAAAATACCTGCCGGGGAGAAACCGCGTGTCCTGATATGCAACCTCGACGTCTGGAAGGACGGGCTAATTTACACGTACTCCAACACGAGCTGGGGGAACGTGGTCGTGGACGTCGGCGGAATCAATGTAGCCCATGAGAGCTTCGGCAGCAAGTCATGGGTCAAGGTTAACATGGAGCAGGTGCTGCAGTGGGACCCCGATCTAATCGTGATTGTGGGTAGGACTCAATCCGTGCTCGCCTCCCAGATCGGCTCTATGAACGACACTAACTGGCTCAGCCTCCGAGCAGTCAGGGAGGGCAGGGTCTACCCTGTTCTGACGGGATCTTACGACCGCAATAGCTACCTCGACTGGACCCCCAGGATGGTCGTCGGCGAGCTCCAGCTGGCGGCAATTATACAGCCCGCGCACTTTGCTTCCGCCGACTGGGCTTCGGTAAGGGACCGGCTTATGGACGGGTACTACGGGTACCTGAAAAGTTGATAAGCCCCCTACCTTTTTCCTTCCTCTGCTCTTAGAGTGGTTTCCAGATGCCAAAAAATAAGCTCCTTGTCCTTGCGCTCCTGCTTCTCCCTATGCCTGTGCTACTGTTCTCACTATTCGTGGGGATTTACTCGATCGACCCTATAACCGTGCTCAGCATATTGGCGAAGCGCCTCTACGATCCGTCAGGAGCCTCCCCTTGGCCTGATGTATACGAGACGATCATTATCAATATCCGCATGCCGAGGATCCTCCTAGCCCTTGTAGGGGGCATCGCACTCTCCGTCTCAGGCGCCTCGCTCCAAGGTATATTCAGGAACCCGCTCGTAGACACCTACATCCTGGGAGTCTCTGCGGGCGCAGGGCTGGGCGCCGCCTTAGGGATAGCTTACTTCCCGGGCGTCCCGGGGTCGGTTCAGGCCCTCTCGTTTGCGATGGGCTTTGCTGCCTTCTTCACTACCTACACCGTGGCCAAGAGCAAGGGCGAGACCCCTGTCATATCCCTAGTGCTCGCGGGCGTGATCGTGACCGCGCTCTTCTCGGCCCTCCTATCGATAATAAAGTTCTTCACAGAGGCGGAGAAGCTTGCTGGCGTGGTTTACTGGATGATGGGGAGCCTAGCGGTGACTGGCTGGGGGCCGCTGAGCCAGGTTGCCCCCCTGATCATGGTCGGGTTCGCGGTCGCATTCCTGATGCGGTGGCGGATCAATGTCCTCTCGATGGGGGATGAGGAGGCTAAGGCACTAGGGGTGAACGTAGGCAGGGACAGGCTCATTCTGCTTCTCGCCTCTACGCTCATGGTCTCGGCGTTCGTGTCAGTGGCAGGGATAATCGGATGGATTGGTCTCGTCGTGCCGCACACTGTGAGGATGCTCCTAGGAACGCCGGACAACAGGCTCGTTGTGCCTCTTTCCGCAAGCGTCGGAGCAGTATTCCTGATGGTCGCGGACGACCTTGCGCGCTCGGTCGCCTCGTTCGAGCTCCCGGTCGGGGTGATCACAACCTTGGTTGGCGCACCGTTCTTCCTCTACCTGCTCAAGCTAAGGGGTGGATCCGCATGGAAGTAGTCCGAATCTCCGGACTCGATTTCTCCTACGGCGATGGGTTCTCCATCCATGCGGATTCGCTAAGGGTCTACGCAGGGGAAGTGCTTACCCTGCTAGGACCTAACGGTTCCGGAAAGACCACCCTCCTAAAGTGCATCAACTCCCTCCTCAAGCCGAACTCTGGAGAGGTACTGATCTGCGGCAAAGAAATAGGGAGCTATTCTAGGGGCGATCTGGCTAAGGCTGTAGGTTATGTGCCCCAATCCCATGCCCCTTCATTCCCATTCACTGTCTTCGATATCGTCCTGATGGGGCGTGTCTCTTACCTAAGCATCTTCCAGCAGCCCTCCGAGGCCGATCGCAGGAAGGCAGAGGAGGCGCTCACCACAGTCGGGATCTACGCGATGCGGGATCGCATCTACACAAACATCAGCGGGGGAGAGCGGCAGCTGGTCCTGATTGCAAGGGCCATCGCGCAGGAGCCGCGACTTCTGCTCCTGGACGAGCCGACAGCCCACCTTGACTTCCGGAACCAGATTGAGACGCTGAGGACAATAAAGCGCCTCTCGAGGGAGCGTAAAGTCGCGGTGGTGATGAGCCTGCACGACCCGAACCACGCGCTCCTGTTCTCGGACAGGATAGCCTTGATGAGGGGGGGCAAGCTGTTGAGGGAGGGGCCCCCGGATGAGGTTGTCGACAGCAAGTCGATCGAGGAAGTCTATGGCATCCCGGTGGACATGGTGGAGCACTCTGGAATGCGGTACATCCTGCCGGCCAAGAAGGGAGAATGGCTTTAGTTCGCCATTGGCTCTTGTCAGCCTTCAAGCATGCAATTATTGTACCCTTTGCGCACCGAAGAAAGATAGAAAAAGGTGGTTGTATTCAGGAACAAAGGGCAAGGTGTCTTCGGGAATGCAGGTGTCATCGCAAATGCGGGCGGTTTTATTCCCCCTTTTGTACGCCATTGAGGCTAGGCCTTCTGCCCGATCCTTTGGCCAGTCTGGGCGGGGTGGTTGCCATTGAAGCGGCGAAATGGCGCAAGGAATCTCAAGAGTCCTTCCAAGCGCCTATCCATAAAGGCTCCGCTCCTCGCTGCAGTTGTCTTAATAATTGCTTTCGCGTCCGCCTCGGCTTTGATGCTCATCCCGGAGGCCCCTCCATCCAGACCTCTATATGTCGGGATTGTGGACCAGTTCTACAGCGAAAGCCCTGAATTCACCGACCGGGCCGTTGCACTGCTAGGCGCGCACAACGTGAGCTACGGCCTGCACACGGGCTCCGAAGTGGACGTAGCACTCTACAAGGACCTGCCCTCATTCGGCTATAACCTGATCATACTCAGGGTGCACGCGGGGGTCAATCAAGGCATAGGGGAGTCGACGTTCCTATTCACAGCCGAGCCCTTCTCGAGGTACCGCTATGTGTACGAGGTGAACACATCCCAGCTCGCCCCTGGGCTGATCAACCCCGACCGCCCGGAAGGAGTGCTGTTCACCGTGGGCCCGCAGTTCGTAAAGAGGAGCATCAAGGGGGACTTCAACGGTGCCATCCTCATCCTGAGCAGCTGCCACGGCCTGCACAACAACGCCCTGGCGGAAGCCTTCATCCAGAAGGGCGTTTCGCAGGTAATAGGGTGGGACGGGCTCGTGAGCCTGGATCGTACCGATGCAGCGGTGCTTGAGCTGCTCACCAAGATAGTCGAGGGAGGTGCTAGCCCCAGGGATGCCTTCCTTGTTGTGCAGAGTTCGTCTGGGAGAGATCAGTATTACGGCAGCGAATTGAAGATCTACCCGCCTGTGAAATGAAGCCTTGACAGCAGACCTGAAATCGATCACCCGACCCCCTCAAGCGTCTGGGCAGAATTGTCCTTGCTGTGCTTCCAGCTTAAAGGTCATTCCGTGGCGTAGGCGACCCGCCTGCCGATGCCCCTCCTAAAGTTAATTAAGCCGACCTGCAAAATCGATCTGTAGTTTTGGGCAGCAATTTCCAAAGGGTGCTTTCAATGGGCGTCGACAAGAGGAAGACCTTTGTGGCGAGGGAGGATCTGCTTGAGGAAATGAGCTCCATGGCAAAGTCCAAGGGGAAGACGCTTTATGAGACCGTGAACGAGACGTTTGAGTCTGCTCTGGCATTCTACAGGCTCGGCCTCAACCCGAAAGAAGCCCTCAATGACTTCGGAAAGCTCAAGTCGCTGCAGGGGCGCGGCTACGTCCTCTGCCTGGAGAACCTTTGGTCTGATCTCAACACAATTGCTTTCAGGCACTCAAAGGAAGAGTCGTTGGAGGCTTGGCATGCGGCAGGCAGGTGGCTTGCGATGCGGT
>CALGKV010000138.1 GCA_937930465.1 Methanosuratincolales archaeon
GTCCCTAATCCCCTTCATCGCCGCATAGTGGAATGAGATGTCCAGCAACGTCTCCTCGGGTTTCTTGCCCTTCCTTTCAGCTAGCCTTGTGACAGAAGGGTGGCCGGCTATCTCCTTCGGCACAGTCTCGAGCGCAGCCTCCCCGATAATCACTGTGATCAATGTCAGATCCTCCGAGCCAGTTGAGAGAGTCCAGTCATCACACTAATAAAGATGTGTCGTCTTTTTACTTTTTACACGCAGGGGGTTTTCCTCGCTTGAAGCTCAACAGGTCGCACGTACATGACATTGCAAGGCAGAGGATAGAGCGCCTCTTTTTGCTCGCACAAGAGGTTGCCAAGTCCGACCTGTGCTTAGCCGACCGGTATGTTGAACTTGCGCTTAGGATATCTATGCGCACCCGGGTCCGGATACCCCGTGAACTCAAGCGCAGCGTCTGCAGGAAGTGCAAAGCATTTTTATACCCTGGCATAACCTCAAGGGTGAGGATGCACGCGCGCAGGTCGCCCCATGTCTCGGTGACCTGCCTCAACTGCGGCGCCGTTCGCCGCTACCTCTTGAAGAAAGATTGATTTTTGAACCTCAGGTGAAAAGGTTTATATTGCCCGCTGATGATTCAATCAGGTCTGAAGTACGAAGGCCTTGAAAAATAGCGTTAGCTTCATGCTAATTCTATCGTCTTTGTAGCTCCGGAACAGAAAAAGAGTTGATGTGTTACGAAATTCGAAGAAATGGGAATTCAAGATGAGATATTGATGTCAATAGGGGCGATGGGCCTGAAAGAGCCCACTCGTATCCAGTCTGAGGCGATCCCCCTCATAAAGGCCGGTTATGACGTGATAGGGCAGTCCGAAACCGGATCGGGGAAGACGGCTGCTTTTGGGATACCGCTCGTAGAGAAAGTAACCAAAGAGAAGCCCGGTCAGGCTTTAATCCTACTGCCGACTAGGGAGCTAGCCCTCCAGATAAGCGAGTCGCTAGCCAAGTATTCTGCTTCAAAGGGTCTGCGAATTGTCTGCGTCTACGGTGGCGCTGCCATGGGGCCGCAAATCTCAGGTCTAAAACACTCTGAGATAATTGTGGGCACCCCCGGGAGGGTACTCGACCTGATGGGTCAGGGGCACCTTCGGACGGATAATGTCCACACCTTCGTCCTGGACGAGGCCGATAAGATGGTTGACATGGGATTCATTGACGATGTGGCAGAGATCGCGGTCCACCTCCCCGAAGAGCGGCAGACGCTCCTCTTCGCCGCAACGATGCCAGAAGGCCTCGAAGAGGTTGTATCGAGGTTCACAAAGGACCCAAAGAAGGTCAGGACCGAGATAAAAGTGAAGGAGGATTTGCTTGAGCAGTACTATTGCAACGTTGAGAGGAAGATGCGCTTCTCCCTCTTGGTCCGCCTCTTCAAGGATGAGATGCCGAAGACTGCAATAGTCTTCTGCAACTCAAGGCGCGAGGTGGAGTCCCTTACTCGGAACCTGAGCAAGGTCGGGATTGCAGCGGTCGCCATACACGGCGGGCTGTCCCAGTCTAGAAGGGAGAGCGTGATCGATTCCTTCCACAGGGGGAGGATCAAAGTGCTTGTCGCAACCGACGTGGCTGCCAGGGGGCTGGACTTCAAGAGCGTCTCGCATGTATTCAACTACAGCATTCCTAAGAACTCTGAAGATTACGTGAACAGGATAGGCAGGACGGCAAGGGCAGGGGAGCGGGGAAAGGCAATATCCCTTCTTACGGCTGAGGACCATGGGTTCTTCAGGCGAATTGTCAACATCTACGAGTTCAGCGTCCAAGAAATCGAATACGGGGATCTAGAGCGCCTGCCATTCATGAGCTCGATGGGTGAAAACAGGGAACGCCGAGAGAGAGGTCATCCGAGGCGTATGAGACGGGAGAGCAGGGATTTCGGTGCAAGACCTTCGGGCTTTAGCAATGGATACCAGGGCTTCATGCACAGGTAAGCCCCAAATATTTTTTATATTTCAAGAATTTTCTCTTGCAGCAGCGACCAATTTCTCCAGGAATTCGGAGACCTCTTCATGGTCTCTCAAAGAGTAATCTGCCTCTGTAACCCTGGGTGCATCCCCGACTATCACTCCTATGCCCTTGCCCTTTAGGGATATGAACCCGTCCTCGTCCGTTAGGTCGTCGCCTATGAATATCGGGAGGTGGGTCTCCGCTGAGATCCCTTCATGTCTCATTATCTCTGAAACTGCAGTCCCTTTATTGGCTCCTGTGCCTGACAATTCGACTACCATCTTGCCTTCCGTTCTTCTGAGGAGTGGGTGTTTCAAAGCTATCTGGTCAAACAATTTGAGAAGATCCTCCACGCGCTCCGCCGCCACCCCCCTGTAGTGTAATGCAACTCCAAAACGCTTCCTCTCAACGATCGCCCCGCTGAAGCCCTCGACCAGGAGGCGCAACTCGACCTCTGAAGCCTTTACTTCACTCAGTATTCTATGAGGGTCATCAACGAGTTGCTTCCGATCCAAGTTAGCGAATGCAATCTCGAGCCCATGACTTCCCGCATAGGATATTCCTTCAATGCCTGCGTGAGCCATCAGATCGTCCAAGTCCCTGCCGCTTATTATGCTGACTGGAAATCTACTTTTCGCTTCCTCCAGGAGCCTTTTTGTCCTTTCAGGCATGGTTGCATCCGCAGGGTTTTGCACAATTGGTGCCAACGTCCCATCATAATCTAAAAATATAGCGGGCTTCCTAGCCTCAAGAAGACTGATCAGTTCTTCAAAACAATCGATTGCTGACTTAATTAGTACCTGCCTGCGAAACGATGCTGCATGCCATGGATCCAAGCTGACACCCTATTGCAAATATAGAAAAATCTAATTAAAAAAGTTCAGGTCTTGTACTCCCTCTTCAAAATCTCAACAGCAGCCTTTTTGTCTGGGACTTTTCCGGCTAACACCACTTTGTCATTTATAACCACTGCTGGCGTTGAGAGGATGTCGTATTTGTCCGCTTCAGGTGAAAGCGCAGAGACGTGCAATATCTCAGCATCCAGCTTAAGCTCAGCTACTGCCTCCCTGAGCGACTTCTCAGTTGCCTTGCACCTTGCGCAGGGTGGTTCCCCGCCGAATATGAGTATCTTTGCCATACCTATTCACAATTCAAAAAGCAGAATGTGTAGATATAAACTTAACCTTGCGTTTATTATGGGGGTTCGGAATTCCTATCATAGTATGAGCTCAAAATACAGCACTAAAACGCTAGCCGACAGGAAACCCAGCAGCCCAGCCATTTTTACCGCAGTTTGCTTCACAGTGCTGCACACGCTGAAAATGCATGCAAGGCAGCTCGCGGCGGCTGTCGCAAAGGGAAAAGAGGATAGGATAGCCAGCTTAGAAATGTCAAATGCGCCTCCTGTAAATCCTGAAAAGTGGAGCAAAGCCAATGTGCACGTGCCAAAGAGCGCTGCGGCTAGCGTGACGCATGAAGCCCTCTTGACTCCTATCCTTGTGACCAGGTTCATTTTCCTTGCAGCCTTGTCCGCCTCGTAGTCTGGGATCTCCACAGTCAATATGAAGTAAAGGCCGTAGAAGATCAGAGGGACCGAAAACAGCCCAAACCAAGCGTCCAGCTGCCCAAAGGCTACGAAGTAACCCATTCCGGGCATTATGAAGCCTGCAGCAAGTGCAGTCGCTGCCTCCCCCAGACCGCGGTATGAGAGCCTCAGGGGTGGTGCTGAATAAAACCATCCCAAAAGACCGCCTGCCAATGCAAAAATAAGAAACGATGCGCTGTAACCATAGGCTATAGTAAATGCTAGTGCCGCCACAGCCGAGAGAAATAGCAATGCCTGGGCTATAAATAGCGCAGCCTTTTCCAGATCCTTATGCTCCAAAAGGATCCCGCTCCCCCCAGAGAACAACGTCCGCAGTGCGATTTGGTCGCTGTTCCTATCGTGGTAATCGTTGCTGAATGATACTGAAAGGTGCGCAAAGAAGAAAATTACATATCCTAGGATCAGCCTATCGAGCTGGCACGTAGCCCCCCGCAGCTGCGCGACAATCGTGCCCATCGCGTAAAGCAGGGCACCTGGTATCAGGAAATGGGCCCTTGAAAGCTTCAAGATTGGCTTGATTTTGGTCTTAAACCTGGCAGTCCCGACCACTTTTTACCACAGACATACTTAGTATCATCCCGCTAATATTCTCTCCAGAAGAAAATATCGACATTTTTGAATATGATAATATTTATATATCCGCCCTCATTTCCACTAATTGGCGCAATACTATGGCTCTAGAACAGATCGCTTTTTTGTTGGACGCAGGATTGCGGTCTTTGATCGACTATGTCGGGCAGCATACCGTGACATGCCTAGTCCCAGCTTTCTTCATCGCTGGAGCTATGAACTATTTCATATCCAAAGACGTCGTAATCAGGTACCTGGGATATTCGGCAAGGAGGCTGACATCCTTCCCGCTAGCCACCCTCTCCAGCATTGGTCTCGCCGTCTGCTCATGCACAGTAATCCCGATCGCATCAGGGCTCTATAGGAGGGGAAGCAGCATCGGTCCTGCTTTCATATTCCTCTGGACCGCCCCTGCCCTGAACATACTTACCATTACCTATAGCGGTGCGATTCTAGGCATAGAAATAACGCTAGTCAGGATACTGGCTGCGGTCTCCTCCTCGCTGATTATCGGTCTGGTTATGGTAAACGTATTCAGGAAAGAAGAGCAAGAAAGGTCAGACAAAGAGAGGGCGCGACCCCATGCTGACATGACCAGGGAGGGTGTATTGCATTCCAGAAACTCGTTGATACTCATACTGATGCTTGTGGCAACACTCCTCCTCCCGAACTACCTTGGTGCAGGGAGGACATTCGTGGAGAAACTGCTAATATTCCTCCCTCTGTTCGCAGCCTCAATAGCATTCTCCTTGCTTAAATTCAATAGAGAGGAGATCCGCCAATGGTTCCAGGAGACTTTGTGGTTCGTCAAGAAGATCCTCCCGCTCTTGCTCGTGGGGGTCTTCATAGTCGGCATAGTCGGGGCAGTTATACCGCCTGAGTTTGTCCAGCAAGTGTTGGGCGGCAACGGCCTCCCTCAGACCTTCCTTGCAAACTTCATAGGGGCGCTCATGTACTTCTCTAGCATGACCGAGTCTCCGTTCGTGAAGATTATGCTGGATCTTGGCATGGGCAAGGCTCCTGCTCTGGCTCTGCTCCTCACAGGTCCGGGAATGAGCCTGCCTAGCATGCTGGCGATCATAAGGGTCTTCACATTCAGGAAGGCTATCGTCTACATAATTACAACCATTGCAGTCTCGACTACCTTTGCATTTGTCTTTGGCAACCTTCTCCTCTAATTTCTTCCAGCGGCTTTGTTTTTCATTAACCTTTTTTAGATTGCATGCCCTGATCCCGGACCGCACAACCGGAGACCTGCGTAAAAGAATTTATATAGCTACTCAAACTAACTTCAGAGGAATCAAAAAAGGAGAGGAATCCGATTGCCATTGGCTCAAGAAGTTCCAGCTGATCGGCTCATATTCGCGGTGGCTGATTACCTCAAGACTAATGTAAAGGAAATTGCCCCGCCATCATGGGCCACACTCGTGAAGACAGGTCCCCATGTCGAGCGCGTCCCTTCCCAGAATGATTTCTGGTACCTGCGCTGCGCTTCCCTCCTCAGGAGGCTCTACATCGAGAGCCCGGTGGGTGTGGAGCGGCTCAGGAGCCTCTATGGTGGCAGGGCAAAGAACGGCATGGCTAACGAGCACTTCGTCAAGTCCGGAGGGTCTTCCCTTAGGAAAGCGCTGCAGCAGCTCGAGAAGGCAGGCTTCGTAACGACGCTTCAGGGCGGAGGGCGCACGATAACTGACAGCGGAAGGTCGATACTCGACCGCATCGCGTACAAGCTACTGAAGGAAATTCAGAAAGACATGCCTGAGATGGGGAAATATCTGCCCGTAAAGCCCCAGTGAGGTGTAAGCAGTGTCTGGCTCTCCCGACGAAATCGATCTGATAAAGCAGAGGAAGCTCGCCGAGATGAGGCGGCGCGCAGTCGAGGAGGAGCAGGCAGAGAGGATGCGACAGGAGGCTGAGGCCCAAAAGGCGAATATCCTCAGGGCAATCCTCACGCCTGAGGCAAGGAGCCGGCTGAACAACCTGAAAATGGTCAAGCCCGAGTTTGCCGAGCAGTTCGAGATCCAGCTGATACAGCTAGCCCAGGAGGGGCGCCTCCCGGTCCCGCTCACAGACGAGCACCTCAAGCAGATCCTTTCCCAGGTACAGTCGAGAAAGAGGGAGATCAGGATAACAAGAATCTGAGGGATTGATATGGGAAGCAGAAAACAGACCAGCACAAAGAAACGCCTTAACAAGGCAGGCAAGCAGAATAGCCCAGTCCCCCTCTGGGTGGTAGCAAAAACCCGGGGGAAGTTTAGAAGGCACCCGAAGATGAGGGACTGGAGAAGCCAAAAGCTTGACATATAAGTCGTCAAAGTAGATGGGTGAAGAATCATGAGCGAAGCTGTAAAGGAACCGGATGATGCCAAGGTTTCGCCTACTGCGCCTACATCAAAGGAAGCGCCGGAGGCACCGAAGGAGGAGAAGGCTCCTGAAGTCGAAGAGGAGGAGAAGATCATAGAGGAGAAGCTGATCAACGTAAACCTTAGGCATGCAAATCTCTCCTACGGCAGGAAGGCAGCTCCAAAGGCTGTGCGCATCGTAAAGAAAGTCGCTTCGAAGGCTTTCAAGACCGGGGAGGATGAGGTGAAAATTTCATCCTCGGTAAACGAGACCTTATGGCGCAGGGGAAAGACAAAAACCGAAAGGAGAATCTCTTTGCGGGTGCTGAAGCTCGAGAGTGGGGTTGTTAGGGTGCTCAAGGCGGAGGCCTAGCTCCGTTGTCGATCTCTCGGCTCTCCCTTTATGGGAACTCTAACATAGGTGCTTTCACTTTTTCGACGGACTCGTTCTTACTAGTCCCTCCCGACATCCCTGATGGCACGCTCAAGGACTTTTCAGAAACTTTGGGAGTCCCGGCATACCGGACAACCGTCTCGGGAAGCGTACTCCTTGGCATATTTGCAGTTGGGAATACCAGGGGGATAATACTCCCGGGGACCGCAACAGAAACTGAGATACAGCAGATAGAGCAGGCGACCTCAGTATCTGTTGCAGTTTATGAGGGTAAGGTCAATGCCCTCGGAAACATGGTGTTGCTTGGCGAAAGGGCAGCTTTGGTCGGGCGCGGTACAGACAAGAAACTGATTGAACTCATTAGGTCGCATCTGGGCGTGGAGGTGTTCGAGGGCAGTATAGCCGGAATAAACATGCCCGGAGTCTGCGCAGTGGCTAACAAGAACGGGGCGGTCTCCCACCCGCTGACCAGCGAGACCGAGCTGAACTTCCTCAGCAAAGTATTTAATATACCTGTGGACGTTTCTACCGTTAACTGCGGCTCCCCGTACTTGAGGGTTGGCATAACCGCCAATTCGTACGGTGCAGTTGTCGGTCTGGAAACGACCGGGCCTGAGATGGCAAGGATAGAGTCCTCCTTGGGACTTACAGGGTGATGATGTATGGAAAAGAACTATGTGATTAAGGGCAAGATGAAGCAACTCTTCGGATGGGTTCCTTTCGAGAAGTCGGTTTCGGCTCCCAACGAAGCGCGCGCAAGGGAGCGTGCGCTGAGCACGTTGGGCGGGAATCATAAATTAAGGCGCTTTCAGATAAAAATAGAGTCGGTGGAAGAGGAGCCGGTGAAGGCAGAATGACTTCTACCCAGCCTTCACAAAAGGAAGTCTTGGACGAGCTTCTCCTAGAGTTCTCGAACCTGAAGGCTTATGCTGATGCAATACGACAGCAGATCGAACTGACGACAAATATACTCGCCGAGCTCGTGCTATCGAAATCCTCACTGGAGGAGATAAATGCTAGGGGAGGCAATGGAGAAGTTCTGGTCCATGTCGGTGCAGGCAACCACATCCGCGTCCAGCTTAATTCGGTTCAGAGCGTAATTGTAGGAGTAGGTGCGGGTTACTCTGTCGAGAAGGGCATCTCTGAGGCCATCGCCGAAATGGAATCGCGGATAAAGCAGGCGCAGGAGCAGTCAGTCAAGCTGCAGGAACAGTACCAAAAGGTCTCGCAGCGGCTCGTTCTAGTGCAGGAGCAGGTAGACAGCA
>CALGKV010000139.1 GCA_937930465.1 Methanosuratincolales archaeon
GAGGTTCTTGCCCCCCTCACAAGCTCCACGTTTTCCATACCCTGCGGCGGGATGCCGAGTATGTTCGCCTTGTACACAACCAGCTCGTTGAATGCTGCGGGTCCAACCAGCCTGACGCCTGGATCTGGCTCGTATACCCGAACCCTTACGTTCCTGCCGGCCACCTTCCCTTCGTAGGCGACGAACTCGCAGGGGCTCTCCGCGTCCTTGTGCTTCTCGATCGCCTCAACTATTGCCTTCTCGACCGCCTTCCCCTCCTCTGTCAGCGGCTCCTCGGCGAACGAGATCTGCCTGACCAAGGAAGCGTCCGAGAGCACCCACTCGCCGTAGAACTGGGGGTAAGAGAGTTCCCTTACATCTTTGTAGCCGTGGAGCAACATAGCCACCCTCTCGACCCCTATCCCTATATTCAGGACGGGGTACTCTATCCCATAACGCGCCAGTGCCACAGGGCTGTAAAGCCCAAAGTCCATCAGCTCCACCCAGCCCATTCCGTCGACCTTGGCGAAGACCTCGTGCTCGGTTCCTGGAGCATAGTACTTGGCGGTTACCTTTTTCCTCTCAACCCTGACCTCTCCAAAGCCGAGTCTCTTGATGACCTCTTCCGATACACGCTTCCCGTCCTCTATCGAGACCTCCTCGTCCATTATTATCGAAGATGCGGCGTGGTGAAACCTTAGGTGCGTCGCGTCCTCCTGCTGTTCCCTCCTGGCTCTTAGACCCACCGAGAAAAGCATCACAGGCATCTCAAGCTTATGCTGCACCGCTGCGCACGTAAGGAACCACGCGCTCGTCATATGCGACCTCAACAAAAGCTTGGTGGGCACTGGCTCAAGCATCCTCAGCTCGGGGAATACATCGTTTAATATCCTGAGCGCAGCCGTGTCCGGGATCCTGAGCCCTTCTGCAACCATCTCGACCAGATCGTCGCCGTCGACCTTCCCCTTCTTGTACTCGTGGAAGATCTCCTTCAGCCGATTTAGCGATGCTTCGTCGGTCGGGCCTCCTGCCTCCCTGATTTTGGATATCCTTTCCCCTCCAATCCCGATGTCTGGCCTCGGGAGTGTCGCCAGGTAGTAGCACCTGTCAAGTATTGCAGGCGCTTCGTGCCCATACTGCTTGTATATGTCTGCCTCGTCCACGATCATCGGGTTCACGGCTTCGTCGAACCCAAGCTCAAGGTAGATCTCCCTGAGCTTGTTAGAAGTCTCTATGAGGATGTGCTTTGTGCCCTTCTTCCCTGAAACGAAAGCGCCCTTGCCCCCGACCAGGTGCCCAGTTTCTCTCCAGGCCTCCTCGAAGTCCTTTTCAGCCTTCTCCAGCACTTCCTTTATCCTGATCTTCATGATCCTTTACCCTCCCCGTTCCCATCATTCCCCTTTTGCGTCTCAATCCCAGCTGATGCCCTTTCGATACCCCTCCTGATAAGCAGCCCTTGATGGGCGAGCGTAACGTCACCCCTGGTCTCCTCAACTATCCTCCTCATCACGTCAACCTTTCTCCTCAGGTTTGGGACCACCGCCCGTGGGTAGTCCATTGCCTTCAGAAGCGTATATGCCTCCTCCATGAGCTCTAGGGCCCTCCACGCCTCGTCGATTCTGTCCTTCCTAATTGAGTCGAGTGCATACCTCCTGAGCTCCCCTGCCGCGTCAGCCACGCCCGTCAAGTATGGCTCCGGAGGGATCGCCAATTCGGCTGGCTTCGGGACCTCCTGGCGCCTGACAAGGGCAAGGAGGATCATCGCCTCGGCGTACTCTTGGAATGCCTGAGGGAGGGGGCCTGTGTAGTAGAACTCATGGAAGTCACTGCAGGCTTGGAGGGCTCTATCCAGCGCTTCCTTGGCTGCCCTGAGGTTCAACTCTGCTGTCTCATACTCCCCCCTGTGGATAGAGAGGACTGCACTCCCGGATCTCCTTATTATCTCCCTCGAATGGGTGATGATCTCTTCCCTCTTCGCATCCTTTGCCTTCAAAGAAAGTGTGATCTCCTCTATTATGCCCTCGAACTTCAACAGCGCCACCTTGTTTAGATGTTTACAGATGCCTTTTTAGGTTTGCCTGCCCTGCTAAGCAGAGCGACCCTGCTGATTGGGACTTCACCAACCAACTCATAGCCGGTCCTTTCCGAAATGTCCCTTGCGAACTTGAGGATCTCTGCGTGGCTGGGCATGCGCTCGTAGCCCAGCCTCGTCACTGAAAACCCGACATGCATGTATGCCTTGATCTCGACATACGTTGGCGATGCGCCCGATATGATCCTTGAGTACCCCTCCGGGTCAGTCATGTTCAGGTTCTTGACTGCAGTCATCCTTACTACCGTAGGGCAGGAGAAGGACTTGAGAAGCGAGATAGACTTCATCACCTTGCCCCAGCTTTCGCCCGAAGCCGGCCTGCACACATGCCTGTAAACCTCCTCTGAGGGCGCGCTCAGCGAAACATAAAGCTGGGTCGGCTCAGGGATCTCCTCGAGCCTCTCCGGGTTAGTGCCGTTGGTTACCAGAAATGTGGTCAACCCCCTTCTTCTAAACTCCCATATGAGGTCATCAAGCATCGAGTACTCCGTTGGCTCCCCGCTCAGGCTTATCGCCGCGTGCTTGGGATCCAGCGCCTCCCGAAACCGACTGGGATCCGTCTTCGCGTTCCCCTTGTAGCCGCTTAGAGCCCGCCTCTGCGCCGCGATCGCCCCATCGACGATCGCCTCAGGGGGGTCTTCTGCACTCTCGTCAACCGAAGGGTATCCTTGCTCGTGCGGCAGAACCCTCCAGCAGTAAAGGCACATATTTGAGCACCTGCTCACCGCAGGCGTCATCTGTAGGCACCTGTGGCTCTCTATCCCGTAGAACTTGCCCTTGTAGCAATGCTCGCCTCCAGTAATCGCTTCCCTAGTCCAGTGGCAGGTCTTCACAGCGGAGTGCCTGCCCACTATGTGGTACCCCTGAGACCTGAGGATTGCATACTGCCCTTCCAAAGTGCCCGCCGCTCGCTTGCATCCCTCATTCATTTCGCGGGTAGCGTCTCCTCTTTGGCGCCTTGCTTGGATATCACAAGCACGTCAACGCCATCGCCTGAAGCGACGTCCCTGGCTATCGCCGCCCTTACCGCTTTCACGGCGAGCTCTTTCCCTTCTTCCACTCCCATCTCGGGTAAGTAAGCCGACTCGACTATGCCGATCGCTATTGCCCCACCTGTCCCGAGCGCAGCGTACCTGTCTTCGATCATGGACCCAAGCGGGTCGAGCACGAAGAGCTTGGAACCCTCCTCGTCCATTCCACCTACCATCGTCTCTGTGTACACTGGGTAGGTCCTTTGTGCGTAAAGTAGGTTTGCGAGTATCTTCGCCGTTGCCTTGACGCTCATCGGCTTGTGCGTTTCCAGCTCGTAAAGGTTAGTTTCAGCAGAGATCCTCCTCAGAACAGCCTGAGAATCCGAAATCAGCCCTGCGAATGCCACGCCTAGCCTGTCGTTTATCGCAAAGACCTTCTTACCCGCCTTCGTCATTATTGAGAAACCATACGTGACCCTCTTCTCAGATGCCAGAACCACGCCGTCCTTGCAGACAATACCAACTGTTGTGGCACCGGTTACTGGGTATCCGAACTGCGCCTCAGGCAACTTTTAAAACCTCCACTTGCACTCTCTCGTTGAGAAGCGAATTAAATAAGCTTTACCTGTGTTAAAGATGGCGACGATAAGGGAGATGCTGAACAGAATAAAGTGGTCCAGCGAGGGCGGGCTGAGGGGCTACGGCATATTGATAGTCCACCGCGGCGCTCCGGGCAACAGGAGAGTGATAAGGGGCGAGGACGTCACAGATGTCGCCCCAAGGGCGTTAATCTGCAGCGAGGGGGGAGAGGAAGTAGTGATCCCCTACCACCGCGTAGTTGCATTAATCAGGGACGGAAGAGTGATATGGAACAGGAGGATCAAGGATGAAGCAGCCTTTCGAGACGATGCCGACGGTGCTCACCGCTGATGAGATCGTGGGCAAGATGCTACGCGAATCTGATAAGGTAGAGGTCGAGCTCCCGCAGCGGCTCCCCGCGATAATGAAGGCGAAGCGGAGGGAAATTTCGAGGGTCAAGGCATGCGAGCGCGTATCCGCAGGTTACCTTGAATCACTGGTCCGTTCAGTCCCTACCGTCGAGCGCCTACACCCATTCTACAGGGAGATGCTTGAGCTCCACTCAGGTGTGGCAAACGTGCGCTCTGCACTAGGTAGGATCAGCCGCGCAGCCAGGGTGATCCATGAGGTTGCCAAAGACGAATCCAGGAGGATCAGGTCAGCAAGCAACCCACAAGAAGCGGGCAAGGCGAGGCGTGCATTTCTGGGAAGGGCGGCATCTATAATTAGGGATGCCAGGGGGGATCTCGAGCTGATAGCGAGCATGAGGGAGAAGATGAAGGACCTTCCGGCGGCAGACCCATCAGTCCCTACCGTGGTCCTTGCGGGGTACCCGGGCGTGGGCAAGTCGACGATCCTCCGCTCGATCTCAAGGGCAAAGCCTGAGGTTAGGCCCTACCCTTTCACTACAAAGGAGCTGATGATAGGGCACGTCCTGATGGGGAGGAAACTCGTACAGGTGGTTGATACCCCTGGGATCCTGGATCGCCCCTTTGAGGAGATGAACCAGACCGAGCGCCTATCTATAACAGCCCTCGGCAGGCTTGCCAACTTAATAGCATTCATTGCGGACGCCTCGGAGGCGAATGGCTTCTCGCTCGAGAGCCAACAATCGCTTAGGAGGGGGATCTCTGCCGCCTTCCCGGGAATAAAGGTCTTGACATTCCTTAACAAGGCTGATGCCGCAAAAAAGGAGCAGCTTGATAGGGCAGCTGCACTGTTTGGTGAATCCGATCTCATGGCCGCCGCAAGGGGAGAGGGCTTGGAGGCATTCAAAAAGAGAGTGCTCGATGCCCTTGGGTCGCTTGGTGGTTCTGAATGGAAGGGCGAAGGCATATAGGCAAAACATTAATCTAAGTAAGGCAAATAGTTCTTGCCGCTAAGCGATCGGAGATGAAATGGTCTGCCAATTCATGCTCTTGAGGGCGGCTTCCCTTCGATCTCCAATGCCACCCCGCCGCCCTTCAGTTCTTCGATCTTGAAACCACTACCAACGAGCTTCGAGCACAACCATGTCATCGTTTCCGAGTGAGGCGTGAGCTTTGCGACTCCGATCTTCGACACTCCGTTCCCCAGGGCTAGGAGGGGGATGAGCATGTCTCCAAGATGCGAATCAACTGCCATCCCGCTTTGAAGCTCCTCCAAGAGCTTTCTCGCTGCGATCTCCCCAACCTCCTCAGCCCTCCTCTCCCTCGACCCAAGCGCGTCAGCACCCAACCTTAATCCCGTCCCGGAATCCGCCCAGATCACGATCCCGCTCCCTGCCCCCCCTATAGGGTTTGATCCCGTCTCGCTGACTATCCTTATGTTCTCGTAGCCAGCCTTCCTGAGTATGCGTTCCGCTGACGATGCCTGCCGAGAGGCGACATGGGACGGAAGGTTCGTACAGTGCGAAATGCCCCTGACACTCTCGACCCTGCCCCTCTCCACGACCCTTACTGGGCTGATCCCATTCGTCGGGACTACTGCAACCCTTACCTCCCCGCCGCCTTTCGGGAAGTGCCCCCTCCTGACAAGCTCCACCGATGCCTCGATGCCAATGATCTTGAAGGCAGGGATCGCAACATTCCTAAAATAATCGACTGGTGGACTCCATGGGACATCCGTCCCCCCTGATATCCTCACTTCGGATCTCCCTTCAGCGAACGCAAGTATGGGTATCAGCTCCTGGGCTATCAGCATAGTGCTACCGGCAGTCCCGATCTCAAATGTGTATGTACCGCCGGTGACGGTGCCTGGGTAGAACTTGACCTCACAACTCCCTAGCTCGGCACCCTCGAGCACGCCACCTGAGACT
>CALGKV010000140.1 GCA_937930465.1 Methanosuratincolales archaeon
ACCGGCGCCGGTGTCTGATCGCTCTGCGACCCAGGGCATCCCGAGACCCCCACAAGGGCGACCTGGGAGCGTCTGCGAGGCCTCGATCCGACCGCCATTTTCCAGGACAATGTGGAGGGAAAGGCAAAAAAATGCTCAGCCCCATATATCAAAAGGGGCATCGAATTGAGCATAGACATAAAGAAGCTGGTGCTGGACGCGCTGAAGCCCAGGGAGATCTCCATAGCCGAGCTGTCGAAGGCAATATGCAAAATAGACGGCGTGGAGAACGTCAGCATAAACGTGGTCGAGACGGACATCAAGACCGAGACGATCAGGATGATAATACAGGGGAACAGCATCTGCTACGAGGAGGTAGCCAAGGTCCTGTCAGAGAACAGCACGGCGCTGAAGAGCGTCGATGAGATAGCGGTCAGCAAGAAGATCACCCCGAAGCTAGCCTGAACCGCCCGCTTTTCCTGCAGCCTGGGCAAGCGCGGGTGCGCAGTGATTCGCTGCTACTTTTGGAGCCCCAGAGCCTTCAGCATCCCATGTATGTCGTTCTCGACAAGATCCGCTCCGACCGCCATTGCCTGGGGGCCGCCTGCAATCGCCTTGACGTCCGGGCGCCTCTCCTTCACCCACCTTATCAGCGCAGCCACCTGATCGTTCAGCCCTCCCTCGGTGCACGAGAGCACTAGCCACTTGAGCGCCGGGTCGGAGATCGCCTCCGCTAGGTCCTCCGGGAGCACGCCCTTCCTCCAGCTGTAGACCTTCACGCCTAGGGACTTGAGAAGGAGCGAGATCACGTCCCGCATGAGCACGTGCCCCTCGCCGCGGACTGCGACGACGGCTGCAGCGAAGGGCGGATCCTTTGGCGGCTCAATCGCAGAATCGAGGATCCTCAGGACACGGTTCGTGGCGGTGTAAGACTCCATCCACCCCCTCAGCGCCGCGCCAGGGTCCCTGTCGTACCAGGCCGCGAACCTGAGCCAGGCTTCGACTACCCCCTTCAAGAGGATCTCGCCCACCGGCACGCCCTGCTCAAGGCACGACCGGGCGATCTCCTGGGAGTCCGGCTCCCCGTGGAGCATCGACTCCGCGAGCCTGTTCAGCGCCTCAATAAGCTGGCTCCCCATCCTCCATCACCACCTTCCCGTCAATGAGCAGCTTTCCGCCTCTCATGTCCCTAATCATGTCGAGGTGGCTCGACGCCTGGTTCGTCCCGTGGTAGGATCCCGTGTTGTTCCCGATCGCGATGTGGACGGTCCTGTAGATCTTCTCGTCTATTATGATGCTCCCGCCCGTGAACTCAGCCCCCGGGTTGCAGCCTATGCCGAGCTCGGCGATCCTGTCCTTCTCCCCAGTGTTGGCGTCAAGGAACTTCGCGAACCGCTCAGCGCCCTTCTCGGCCGAGTAGGAGGCTACCTTCCCGTCCCTGAACTCCAGCCTTAGCCTGTCTATCCTACCAAACCCAGGTATGACCGCCACCGGGAAAGTGATGTGCCCGTTGGCGCTCGTCTCGATAGGGGCGATGAACACCTCCCCGGAGGGGATGTTGAGCCCTACGTCCCCGTTCCGCAGATCCTCCTCCGAGATTATCCCGTCGTCAACTATGGCGGGCCTCCCCTTCACGCTGAACGACAGGTCGGTCCCCTCCGCCAGTATCCTGACCCTGTCGGCCCCCCTGAGCGCTTCGGAGTAGTGGCGGCAGAGCTCCAGCATCTCCTCGGAGAAGGAAGCCCTGATGCTGTTGAAGAAGATCTCCCTGAACCGCTCCACCGGCATCCCGTACGACCTGGCCGCCCCTGGGATGGGCCACCCGAAGTAGACCCACCTGACGCCACGCCTGTCCATTATCTCGTAGAGCCTCTGCCTGTTCGGCGCGGTCAGCCTCAACTTCTCGGATACCCCCTCGGACCAGCAGGGGTCGTCCTCCTCACCGATGAACATCCTGGCGTCGACGGTCTCTGCGATCGCCTTAGCTATCGGATCCATGGCGCTAAGCGACTCCTCCGGGGTGAGCTCGTACTTCCTCCTGCTCCGGGCAGAGGAATACCCCCTCATGATGGTGTAGGCGCCCTGCCTCCAGCACTCCTCCTCGACCAGCTCTGCGAACTCCCTGCAAGAAGGGTCCTGGTCGTTGTACATGATCGATACGGAGTCGAAGCCCCCTCCGGGCCTCCTCCCGATTGACATCGATCGCCTCACCAGCATCGAGGCCAACCCCAGCATCTCGTCCCTAGTGAGTTCCGGCATGATTGGGACACCTCTGCATTACATTCCCCCATATCCCCTTATAAGGCAAACTAGCGGGGCGCGCAGCCACGGGTTTGGTGCCCTGGACTCAAGGGCTGTCCGCTTGTGGGGACCCGAGGACAGGAAGGCTTTTATCCCGGCTGCATGAGTTGTATGGGGATGCGTATGGAAAAGATGGAAACGAGGAAGCTGATTCTCGCAGGCGCGCTCATAACAGCCTCCTTCGCCTACCTCGTGGTAAGGATGGTTTTCGGATAAAACCTTGTTTTCCCAACGTCGGAAGGCTCCTTTTGAATAAAAAATTGATTGGGGACCTCAGAGCAGCCTGAGCACTGCATCGGCGAAAGCCCTTGCGGCATCCGGGCCGTCGGCAGTCACTACCTTCCCGTCCACGACTACATGGTCCTCCGCCAGGACCCCGCCCGCTCTCTCGATCTCCTGGACGGACTCGGGAGTCCTCCAGACCGTGCACTTCCTGCCCTTGAGGATCCCTGCCCTCGCAAGCGCTGCTGGAGCCAGGCAGATCGCAGCCACGACTCCGCCCTTCCCGGCCACGATCCGCAGGATCTCGTGGAGCCTCTTGTTAGGCCACAGGTAGGTCGGCGACCCGGGGCCGCCGGCAATGACAACAGCGTCGAGGTCCGCCGGGTCCACGGCGTCCACCGTGGTGTCAGGCTTGAGGCGCATGCCCAGCTTGCCCTCAGCGACCCCCGGGGCTGTGCTCGCCACTATGGTTTCGTGGCCGGCTGCCTTGAATGCCTTGTACGGAACATCGAACTCTTCGTCCCTGAAGCCCTTCTCCGCCACAACGACGAGGATCCTTGCCATTTCGAGATGCCCCCGTATAATTATGGCTAGGTCCGCTTTTATCCTTTTTAATTGCACGGGACGCCGGGTGCGCTTCCCCCAAACTTGGCATTCCGTGTCAGGGCGTTCCAGCCCACTTACGGGATCGGCCCAAGGGCCGCTAGCCTTGATCACCGCCAGTGCTGCCGCCAGGGGCCGGTTCTTGGCTCGGCCGCCTTTCCGCCCCCTTGCCGCCGAAGGTCTCCCTGCTGAGGAGGCCGAGCACCAGCGAGACCGCCATGAAGGCAACGCACATGAGGAATATCGCCTGGTAGGCACCGGAGGACCTCGATCCCGCATCCAGGCTGTCCAGGAGGAAACCCATGAAGGACTGGAAGAAGCCAGCCCCTATGAAGTTGAAGAGGTTAATTGCAGCCATCGCAGTCCCGGCTATCCTGGTGCCGAACATCTCCTTCGAAATGGTCATGTATATGTTGGAGAACCCGAAACCGAACCCGAGCAGGAAGTACGAGGAGGCGATCAGCAGGGGGGGCATCGACCCGCCCAGGGACGCGAGCGCCGCCCAGAAAGCAAGCCCCAGCGCTATCCCCGTGACCAGCACAGGCTTCCGCCTCATCAGGAAGCGGTCAGAGATGAGCCCTCCCGTGGGGCCCGCAATGGTGAAGCCCACGGCAATGAACATCAAGAAGAATCCTGCCGCTGCCTTGTCCATGCCGTAGACATCCATCAGGAAAGGCCCACCCCAAAGCCCCTGGAAGCTGATGAAGAAGCCGTATACGAAGAACGGGATCGCAGAGAGGAGGAGGAAGCCCCTATTGCTGAAGACCTCCCTCAGATCGGAGGCTACGCCGGACCCGCTCCTGAACGACGTGCCCTCGTCCCTGGAGATGGCTGCCCAGGCGACCGCCGCGGAAGCTGCCATGAGGGCGGTTATGATCATGAAGGTCCCCCTCCACCCAATCGCCAGGGTAAGGAGCGCGAGCGGGGAGGTGGCGACTATGCCCCCGACGTTCCCGAGGGAAGTGAGGAGCCCTGCCAGGGTCGCGAACCTCCTTGGCCCGAACCAGATGGCTATTGCCTTGAGCGCGGAGACGTAGAAACCGCCGACGCCGAATCCCA
>CALGKV010000141.1 GCA_937930465.1 Methanosuratincolales archaeon
CAATGTCACTATGGATAACCCAAGTAGGAGACCCTCTTCGACTAGGGGTGACCCTCTTTTGGAAAAATGCCTTAGCATAATTTTCCCCCCCAAAGATCTGGGGTCTTTAAAAAGCAATGCCCACGACTGCCACCAGAGCGATGTAGGTCATCAGGTAGGCGATTGAGGCGCGAAGAGCAGATCCTAACCCGCCCACAAAGGGCAGGGCTTTTGTGGGCAGGTAAGACGACAGGAGTGCTAGAGAATAGAAGACGGAGAATGCAGGGAAATCAAAACGGATCAGGGACTCGCTGACGATTGCGCCAAACCGCTGTCCGGAGAAGAAGGAGCCCAGCACCGGGGAGGCAAAAGCAGTAACTGAAAGCGAGGCGGAAGATATTATCGAGAGCATTTTGAACCGCATCGAAACCCCTTTAAGCCGCGTTTCCAGGTCTTGCCTCACCTTCCTTCGCTCTTCCCTCAATTTTACGAGAGACCTGAGCTTCTCCGCTGTCAAGGTTCTGTCGAATCCCAGCAGGGCCGCAGTTGCCTCGAAGATGTGGCTTTCTGCGGGCATATGCCTGGAGAAGCAGCGAATCACGAAGGAGGCGCCATCACCATCTCTGAGCTTCAGCAAAGGCCTCAAAATCCTTTCATCGGGAGAAGAGGCGCTGTACGCACTGACGAGGGCCTCCCCAGGAGAGGTTGACCCCAAGAGCCTTGAGAATGCAAGCAGGAAAGGGGATGTGAAATCAGAATCGTCACATTTGGAGATGCCGCGCATACGCATTAACCTGTCGAGTGTCAAGAGCAGGGTCGGCAGAACCAGCATCCACAAAATGCCCATGGAGGATGCGAGGGGTGCACTGATGAGGATTGAAGCAAGGATCGCCAGAGGGTTAGGAAACGCCCGATTCATGAAAGGATCGCCTCAAGCCCCTTGAACCAGCAGAATATCAATGTTATTGCAAAGGAGAATGCAAGAATCAGGAAGGTGGACAAGGGGGTGGATACGAGACCCCAGACGGACATGATCATTGACAGTCCTACCGGCAGTATAGTGGAGATGGCGACTAACAATGAGAGCATGTCCTCTGCCTTGAGAATCCTGCTTTGTAACTCAGAATACCAATTTGAAACGACATGTGAGAGGTCACCCTCCCTGCCATTGACCGCAGATTTGACCCATTCTGAACAGATGCCCCTGTCGCTGAATGACCTGAGTAATGCCTTCTCTGGAAGGGTGCCGTCCCTCATTGACATAATAGCCTTTCCGAAGCGGCCGGAGGTTCTTCCTGGCACTTCTGAAGCCCTACTCGCAGCAAGAGCAAAATTCCCAGTAGCGAGAAGGACGGTAGCAAAGATCTCGAAGGAGTGCATGGCATCAAAGAGATCCCTTGCCTCTGACCCTGCACTAACGACCCTCGGAAGGATAACGAGGAAAGCCAGCACCGCTACAGGAATGGCAAAAGCCAAGAGAGACAGGATCCTAGAAGACACGGTCACCAACAGAGCAGCCAAAGTCGAGACGACTAAGAGGTTGAGCCCTGCAGTGAGAATGCCCCTGCCAGCCAAATCGCGCACTTCCATCGTATCGTAGCCCAGTATGCTTGAAAGGCGCACCAGTGCACTGGTCGGCAGTACGGATCGCCTGGAGATTTTTTTGAGCAGTGCACATCGGGTATGGGCACTATCCTTTTTCAAGAACAATTTCGATCACATCCCCTGTGCTGGTATCGACATCTCCAGGTACGCAGGGGTGGGTTCGAGCTGTCCAGAAGCGGCATCCCAGAGGAAGAGATCCCTGAGAGGAGGGACGTCAACAGGCACCTCGTCACGTATGACCTCAGATATCCTAACGACCTTTCTTGCGAAGTTACCGCCGGTGTCGAACCTTCTCATCTGCACCAAGATCCCCAAATCAGAGAGGCATATCACAGGAATGTGGTGTTGGTAGACGAACCTCCTTAGCAGCCCTTCACCGGATGGGGCATGAACAGTGTGTATGCAGCGTATGCCCGATGCCAGGAGTTGGAATAAGGCACGGCTGTCAGACTCGGAGAGGACCTCCCCGAAGAAGACATAGTCAGGGGATTTGTGTAGCAGGCTATCCAAGACCTTTTTTCGCCTTTCGGCAGACCCTTCGGATCCTGTCGCCGCGAGCAGCCTGACTTGGTGCTTCCCGAATTGGCGCTGTGTGACGTTCTCTGCGACATCTGATTCTACAGAGTATTTTCTCCAATGAGGCGGGGTTTCAAGGTCAAGCGCTATTGCAAGGGTTGTCTTGCCTGATCCGCTCTCCCCATAGATGCTGAAGCTGCTCCCAGCCCTCAGCTTCTTCAGCAAGTATGAGACGGCCTCGACCGGGATTGTCTTGTTCCTGATGAGCATCCCGAAATCTGTCGGGTTCCTGAAGAACTTCCGGACGTCAATCGAAGTGCCCTCAAAAGAGAGGGGGGGCGTGTCGATAGAGACCCTGGCTTGGAATTCTTTGGTCTTTATCGAAGCCTTAACTGAGGGGTTCAGGTAATCATATGCTCTCCCTGAGCCAGAGGCAGAAAACGCCAGCAGTCGCTCTATCACTCGCGTGCCGACCCAAACCGATGATTCGCACCTTCCGAGCTCCCTGTGGTCGATGTAGGCGAATGTCCCAGGGGAATCAGCATAGAATTCTCCGATATTGTCATCAATGAGGAGCGGGAGGAGGTCGGCCAAGCCGACGGACGAATAGAGCGCAAAGTTCTCGGCGGCTGCGCTTAGCTTTGAAAGTTCCCTGAGTATTGCGCGCCGCTCCTCAATCACTCGCCCTAGCTCTATTGAAAAAGGGGGTTTGAGGTGCCTGTGTTCATTCTTCCTGATCCTCCTCACAAGCCTGAAGGACTTGATCCTTTCTTCAACCGTGAGAAGGTCAAGTACGGGCACGTACACCAAACTCCCAGATCGCTTCATGATATAAACGGAGTACGGCGGGATCGAATACTCCGGCGACCCCAAAGGGACTATATTAGGTGGGAAAACCTGCGGGCGGAGGGAAAACGAGAGCTCTCCTCTTGAGAATAAAAGGGACTTCAATCCAGCTAGTTCCTTGCAAGCCCCGCAAAACCTGCACTTGATCCCTTTTTTGCGGTTCCGAATCCCTCTCCGGATTTTCGAAAGGAGCTCAGGCCATCCACTGTCTCGATAGGAGCAGACCTCCTTTGCAAAAGCGCAGTCCTTTGTCCTCCTAGAGAGGAGATCAATGGACATACAGAGGTCTTGGCACACTTTTCGAAGCATCTGAAACTGCGCCCAGGAGAGTAGAAAGCCTTTTTTCCCTGAAAAAAGACATAGCGTGCACGGACTAGTAAGATCCCCTGAGATCTGCTCGAACTCGGAGAGCGACATCCAAGGACTGATGTTATGGTAGATCTTAAGGGAACCGCTTTTCAATCTCGTCTACCTTCTTGAAGACTAAGCATATCGAGTACTCTAGGATGGCGATCCGCTCTTCAAGCATGGAGAGCGAATCTGCGCCCCTGCTTTTTTGAAGACGGTCTGTCTCCTGACAGTTCATCACAAGACTGACCTCCAAGATATGCCAGCACTTATATTGCAAACCCCCCTTGGGGGTCTGGGCGGGCTTTTATAACTCCCCTAATTGTGGGTGAGGCCATGCCCTCACGGATGATAGTCTTTGGGGCAGCGTTGCTATTCTGGATCCTGATCTCCACGTCGATAGGCGAGGGCAGTCTTCGTCTCTTCTCCAAGCTTCTTGAGGCTGCGACAGTAGATCACAGGGGGATTTTCCTGGCGGCTGTGGAAAAACTGAATGGCACAGGCAGGTTCGAAGTAGATTTCAATGGTATAATCGGGGTCGTTGAAGATGGATGAAGAGGCGCTTGAGCTGCTCCTTATAATACCAATCATAATTACTGTTGTGGCAATAAATGCAACTGCACTAGAGATTCTCGGCATTGAAATAGACGCGCTTGAGAATGCCAATGAGACGATTTGGATGTCTCCTTTCGAATACGCTCTTGACAACTCATCAGGAAATGTTTACCCGGAGGTTTTCGATGGTGGCTAGGGGGCAAGCATCTGTAATCGATGCATTGGGAGCCCTTCTGGTGTCCATTGCAATACTATCAGCAGCAATAATCGATCGTTCAGAATTTAATGCCGAGATAGATGAGATCGCTGAGAAGGAGTACCTAAGGCGAGAATTCTACATATTGGCTACATCGGGAAACATGACCCGTTTGCTTCATCTTTGCGCTAACCAAGGCAGCTTGGATCTTGGAGGCATCAGATTGAGCTTGCAAGAACCAGACCTAGGACCATACGTGACTGTCTTATCGATCAGGGAAGGGGGCATGATGCGATTCTACATAACAAGAAAGGAGTAATCCTCACCGCGAGCGAGTCAATGGTATTGCTCCTCGTCCTGATCTCTGCGCTGAACATAGAGGCGCAGCGCATGGAAATTGATAAAGAGGCGAGGGCATTCGATCTACTCAAAAGCTTCGAGTTCACATCATACAACCTGCTCTTCGACCTCTGCAGTTATCTAAAAACACACGAGAACTTCATCTCCCTGGAGGAAGCTAGTCAAGGCATTCCCCAGCTGATAGAGCGGTGGTGCTCTCAAATCAATAATGGCTCGAAAACCAAGGAAGTCTACAGTCCGACGGTGCGTGTCGAATCTGTCTTGGTTGAGGAATACTCGGGACAACCGGTGGACAGTTACCAGATGCGCTTTGCTGGTGAAAAGGGTGACGAGGCTTGGCTAGTGTCCGGGAAACTGTATATCGAGTTTTGGAATAAGGGAATTCTTTTCAGGGCGGACTTTACGATCAGACTAGCCGTCTGATCCTCAGAGCTGGAGTTTGCTAAAAAAAGGAGGGTGAGGAAGGAAGGCTAGCCTTGGGCAGCGATCATTTCGGACCGGGCAAGGCTACCTGTGAACACAGTTGAAAGATGGCTACGCAGCGTGTATTCGGCAATCCCGACATCCTTGGAAAACTGTGACTTGGTAAGTATGCTTTCGGTCGATCTTGACTCTGCAAGCATCTTGTTGGCTAGGAAGATTGCCGATGCCGCAAGGAGGTACGGGTTTTTGCCAGATCTGCGGGGCGGAGGGAGACCCGCGAGCAATGCTTTCGCCATCGATAAGAGTCTCTTGAAGTATTCGTCCGGTTCGAAACCGATGAGTCGGATCCTGACTTGTATGAAAGGGGAGGCCCGCAGCTTTTCTACAACCCTGCCGAGATAATCCTCTGACTGATGG
>CALGKV010000142.1 GCA_937930465.1 Methanosuratincolales archaeon
CTGGCCAGTATCTCATCCAGCTCGACCTGCCCGAGGACGTCTCTCAGCATCGTCTGGGCCAATAGGTTTGTCGAGAGTACATAGTTCTCTACCTGGGTTATTGCCTTGTTCGGATCGAACACCCTGTAGTAAACTACGGCGTCAACGCTTATCGTGATGTTGTCCCTAGTGATCACGACCTGCTTGGGGACGTCGAAGGTCAGTACCCTGAGATCGACCTTCCTGAACGCATCAACGAATGGGATGATCAGGAAGAGCCCAGGCCCCTTCGCCCCCAGGAGCCTGCCCAAACGGAATATCACCGCACGCTCGTACTCCTTTACGATTTTTATCGACGACGACAGTATCCAGACCACTATAACCAGCACAACGAAGGCGACGATCAGCGTATTTATTGACTCGAATATACCACCTATCTGTAATGCCAAACTCAAAAATATACCCCCTTAATAATAACTTGGATCTTGGATATTAGCATAACTATTGTTGCGATCAGGGATTCTGCAGAATGATGCGCCTCATAACTTCTGCAGCAATCTGGTAGGTCCTTTCCACTCTGCCATGCTCTTCGCCTCCTGCGCTGTATATATCGAATTCCATAAAGTCCAGCCCCACTAGCTTAGAGGTTTTGAGTGACTTCTTTATGGAGGCGACGAGTCCGTAGAGATCGGAATGGTCTATTCCATAGTAGTCCAAGAATCGTGCACCTTTGATCGATGTGTTTGAGCATACGTCCACATCAAAAGAGACATACGTATATGGCAGCTCAGTGCTTGAGAGGGTCTCCCTAACCTCGCCAGTGCTCCGCTGGATCCTGTCCTTTGTGATCACGTGTACGCCCGAATCTTCCAGACCTTTATAGAACTCGACGTATCTCCTTACCCGGTGATCCTCTATTTCATGAGCTGCCTGCGGGGGGTAGTCTGAGACGCCAACAATGAATATGTTCTCTTTGGGGATTTTGTCAAGCAGGTAGTAAAGGAACGAGTCTGCATTATAGCTGTCAGGCCTGTTGAATATGAAGGGGTCGTTGGGAGAGAAATTTGTCTCGGGATTGGTCTCCAAATCGTATTGTATCAGCCCGCACCTAATGCTGGGTAGTATGAAGTCGAAGTGGCTGTCAAATACAATCAGCCTAATCGATTCGCCGCCCAATTCCTTGGCTATTGCCTCTACTGCGCCCCCTGTCAGCGAATGGTCAACCCCAACCATTACGGGGATTGAGGGAAAGGCGCCCTCCACCAGCCTGCCAAGCTTCTTAGCATACTCAAGGCAGCCGTTCGAGTCAATGAAAGCCACAAAGTTCTCGACGGTGAGCATGAAGGACATTGCCCTTGGGGGCGCAGGCAGGAGCCAACATTCCACATCCAGCCTCGACTCTGGGCCTGGGATCTTCCCGAGCTCCCTTGCGATGCCGTCGTAAGGATCTTTGAAGGGGATACCCTCGTAGCCCTTCTCCAACATCTCGATCTTTCTAAGAACGCTTGATTCCCGCTCATCCGGATCAAGGGGACCGCTGATGAAGAACGCATCCATACAACGAAAAAGGCAAATTGGGGCTTTTTTCTCTATCGGTTAATCCCAGCAATCCAGCAAAAGCAACTGGACAATAGTTGGGATAAGGAGATCTGCCCGAGGATTAAGACAAAAATAAAAAACGGAAAAAGGAAGAGGGTTCCGCCTACTTCCTTCTCACTATTGGCTCGATGATTTCAACGACGTCTTCCATCTTCAATGGAGACTTGTTCAGCTCTATCGCGTCAGCAAGGTTGGTGTAGCAGAACGGGCATGCGCTGGTCACTAGCTCTGCGCCGGTAGCTTCGGCTTCCTTGACGCGCTTGCCTGCAGTCTCTAATGAGTAGTCAGCGAATCCGCCCCTGACACCACCGCCTGCACCGCAGCAGAACGAGAACTTCCTGTTCCGGTACATTTCAACGAGCTCAAGACCCGGCACCGCCTTCAGCACGTTCCTCGGGGTCTCATATACCTCTGCATGCCTTCCGAGATGGCACGGGTCGTGGTAGGTCACCTTCTTGTTGAAGCTGCCCGTGAACTCGATCTCGCCCTTCTTTAGCATCTCTTCGAGCAGGTGGGTAGTGTGCAGCACCTTGACGCCAGTCATCTTGCCGTACTTGTCGGCGTAGCCCTCTGGGGCGTCCATCGTGTAGTCTCTTCCGAGCGTCCTGTAGCAGCCTGAGCAGGTGGTTATGAACGTGGAAGCGCCGTATTTCTCCGGAAGTGCCTTGTTGTGCTCGACGAATTTGGCGGCTAGATCATACTGACCTGTCCTGAGCAGAGGCGATGCGCAGCACCACTCGTCCTCGACGACCGTGAAGTCGACCTTCAGCTTCTGGAGAAGGCTGACGGTAGCCCTAGCGAGTTGCTTCCTCCTGTAGGAGGCCGTGCAGCCTGCGAAGTAGATGTACTCTGCCTTCTTTGGCAAAGATGCCCTGACATCGCTTGGCAGCCAGTCGAGCCTGTTCTCGTGCGGCTCTTTATACGGGTTGTAGAGCGTTCCGATTGTGGAGCTCCAAGCCTTGATGTTCTCTGGTATTGCTACGTTCTGCTTCCAGGCCTCGTACCTGAGAGTTTCGAACATCCGCAGGATCCACGGCTTGATGTCAGTCTCGCACATCTGCTGGCATGCGCCGCAGGAGGTGCAGGTGAAGAGCACGTGGGCAACCTTGTCGGACCAGCCGATTCGGTTGTGGAGCAGAGACCTTGCAAGCGAAACCTTGCCCCTGCTGCCCCTGTAGGAGTCGAAGTTGAATTTGTCTCCCTGGACGCACAGCATCGCGGCGAAGTTTGTAGCCGCGCCATACTCGTAGCCGTACTTGCAGTTCCCGCAGTGCGTGCACATAGAGACCCAGTCGTATATCTTTGCAAGTTCTTTAAGGTTCTTGTTCTTTAGTAGGTGGGACATCTCTTTCGCCTCCTTAACGGATACCCAGCTTACCCGGGTTCATTATATTGTTCGGATCAAGCATGTCCTTGATCTTTGCCATTAGGTAGAGGTAGCCCGCGTCTGCGACTGCGTTGAGCTCGTTCTGGTACTCAACTGGCGGCTTGTACGGGAGCATACCCTCCGGGAGCCCTGCCCTGACGCACTCGACCATGGCGTCCCTCGCAGCCTGCACTGAGGCCGGATCGCGCTTGTTGAATGGCGTCATGCACCGGAGCATCCCATAGTGCGCACCCTGGTAGTCGGTGAACCTTGTCGCAGGGGACAGACCGTGCCTGATGTAGATCTCCTTCCACTTCTCGTACAGGATAGGCCAGCTCTTGCACGGGGCGAAGGTTCCAGGCCACGCGATGCCACCGCCGCAGGACTTGGAGTAGTTCTTAGTGGAGCCTACGATCCTGCTCGGGAGCTCGGTCCTTCCCTTCTTCGCCTCTGGCGGGTACTCGAAGTCGATGAGCTTCGTCCCCTTTGCCCTCTCCTTCTCGACCACTTCCTTCCACATTTTCCTCTTGTACGCGAGCTCCTCCTCGCTCCAACCGGAAATCACGGTGTAGCTGAAGAACTCCGGCGCATCAGCAGGCTTCGGGCTGTACGGGAAGACGATCGGTATCTGGGCAAGCCACCAGCTGACTGCTGTAACCTCGTCGCATAGCGAGTAGTGGCGCCACCTGACCATGTAATTGGTTATGTCCTCTGCGCTGGCAGCAGCAATCGTAAGGACGTCCCTGTACGGGCGGATCGGGAAGATCCAGACGCCCAGCTTGGTCACGATGCCGGTTGTACCGAGCCATCCGGTGAAGAGACCGTCCATGCGGGGGAGCGGTAAGAACGAGTGCCAAGAGTCGGAGTACGCGCAGGACCCAATCTTCGCAACCTCGCCAGTCGGGAGGACCACCTCCATGCTGCTCATCAGCTGGCTGTTTATGCCTAGCCTTCCGTTGAGGTGGCCAATACCGTGGTTGATTGCCATTGCGAGCACGGACGCAGACGGCGGGTGAACGCCCCACCCAAACTCGAATCCCTTGCTGAATTCCTCACCCTTCCACTGCGGGTTTGTAGCCTTAAGGGCAGCCGAAAATGCAGCGTGGCTTACACCGGGCTCAATCACTGCATAACATGTCTCGGGGTCTATCTTTAGGATCCTGTCCATCTTCTTGAGATCCATTATGATTCCGCCTTCCTCTGGAACGCAGAGGCCACCGATGTTTGTTCCGTTGCAATAGGGAACTACAGGTATCTTGCGATGGTTCGCAAGCCTCAGAATGCGCTGGATTTCGGTCACTGTCTTCGGCATCACGACGTAGTCTGGCATCCTCGGTTCGGCCCAAGTCATGTCCCAAGTGTATGGCTGCAGGTCGGCTTCTTCATTGCTCACATACTCTGGACCAACTATCTGTTCCAGATTTGCAAGTATTTCGTTGTTTCCTCTAGCCATTTTTCCACCTTCGAAAACTGCTTTAAGATTGAGGGCAGGGATATATAAGATTTAACTCAATTCTAAAAGCCGGATATATACAGATTTATACATGATGTATTTCCAGAATTCAGCGATAAATCTGCCCGAGGAGTTCTCAATTTCAATGACTTTACAAAGTTAAGCAATAACTTTTTAAATGGAAAAATGTGCCTTATTTGTAGTTTTAGGTGTTAGCATTGCTCAGTGTGATCGACACTACCCTCCGCGACGCGCAGCAGTCGCTCTTCGCAACCCGCCTCAGGATTGAGGATGTCATCCCAGTGGTTGAGAAGATGGATGAGATAGGCTTTTACGGGCTAGAGGCTTGGGGGGGCGCCACATTCGACTCCTGCATAAGGTACCTGAATGAGGACCCTTGGGAGAGGCTCAGAAGGATAAAGAGGGGGCTGAAGAAGACCAATGTGGTGATGCTCCTGAGGGGCAAGAACCTCGTGGGCTACAGGCACTATTCAGAGGATGTCATTGAGGCATTTGTGAAGAAGGCATTTGAGAATGGAGTGGACGTATTTAGGATATTCGATGCCCTGAATGATGTGGAGAACCTCAGGGTAGCTGTAAAGGTGGCAAAGCAAATAGGCGCCATAGTCCACGGCGATGTCGTGTACACTACGAGTCCAATACACACGGTGGATTACTTCATCGATGTGGCCAAGCAGATAAGCGAGCTTGGCGTCGACGCTATCAGGATAAAGGACATGGCAGGGCTGCTAGCCCCCAGGCCAGCATATGACATAGTCAAGGGGATCAGGAAGGAGACAGGGCTCCCGGTTGCCCTTCATTGCCACTACACTTGTGGGCTGGCATCGCTTGCTTACCTGAAGGGGATAGAGGCCGGTGCCGAGTACATCGACACTGCGCTGTCCCCATTCGCTTTCGGCGCCTCTCAGCCAGCGATAGAGACCATATACGAGGTTTTCCGAGGCACCAATATGCTGTCGCATCTCAATATTGAGCTTATAAACGACTGCGCAGATTACTTCGAAAAGGTCAGAGAGAGTTATAAAGGGTATTGCTCGGAGATGACTGAGAGGATCGACCCGAGGGCACTCAGGCACCAGATCCCGGGCGGGATGATATCGAATCTGGTTTACCAGCTCAAAGAGTACAATGCCCTCTCGAAGATTGAAGCTGTCCTGAGCGAGGTCCCTCTGGTCAGGAGGGATCTCGGCTACCCGCCGCTCGTGACTCCAATGAGCCAGATTGTGGGCACCCAAGCGGTGATGAACGTAATAACCGGCAAGAGGTACGATCCGGTGATAAAGGAGCTGGAGGATTATTTAAGGGGCTTCTATGGGAGACCCCACGGAGAAATAAGCAGGCAGCTTTTGGAAGCGGTGAAGAAAATGGATCCGCCGAAGCTCCCCACCCTTAAAGACGTCCCTGAGGAGGTCAGGCGACTTGCAAAGAAGGAAGAGGACCTGCTGACTTACCTGCTCTTCCCTCAGCTTGCGCTCGCATTCTTGAGGGGGGAGCTAAAGTCATTCAGCTCCGATGACAAAGCAAAGAGGAAAGAAGTCAAATGGTTCAGGATAAAGATCGGGGAGGAAGAGATCGAGGTCAAAATTGAAGGGCAGGAAGGGGCATGACTAGCCCATAACTTGGAGGGCGAAAAGCCCCCTCTCTAAGGGGTTTTACGGCAAAGTTAAAAATGCATGCCGGGATCAGGAGTTACAGCAAGAGAAAGGTAAGTGAGAGATATGGATCTGGAATTGTTGCGCAGGTTGAGCGAAATTCACGGGGTCACAGGTGCAGAGTATGGGGTTGCTGCCGCGATCAAGGAAGAGCTTAATGGGGCAGGGATCAGGACTTATGAGGATAAATTCGGGAACCTCTTAGCCGAGAAGGGCTGCGGCGAGCGTACAATAATGGTGGCGGCACACACTGACGAAATTGGGCTGATAGTGAAGCATATTGACGAGAAGGGATTCATCAGGTTCGCCAAGCTTGGCGGCATAGCGGATCAGATTCTGCCCGCCCAGAGGGTGTTAATCCATGGAATGAAGAAGAAGATCAATGGAGTAGTTGGCTGCAAGGCAGTCCATGTAATGAAGGACGAAGAGAGAAGGCAACTGGTGACATACGACAAGATGTTCATAGACACAGGCGCTACTAAAGAACAGTTAGAAGGATATGGCGTCAGGGTTGGTACGCCGATTACCTTCGTAAGGGGACTGACTGAGCTTGAGAATGATTTTGTTGTCGGGAAAGCGATGGACGACAGGGCGGGCTGCTATGTTCTTATCGAAGCCCTGAAGAAGGCAGATCCCAAGAACAAGATTGTTGCAGCCTTCACGGTCCAAGAAGA
>CALGKV010000143.1 GCA_937930465.1 Methanosuratincolales archaeon
CACGCCATGTCCACTACAACAAACTTCTCGAATTTTTCGAGGTCTGATACCGTACCGGAGCCTACATCGGTACCGTACCCGTTTCGTGGTTGTTGAAAAGCCTTGGCTTTTTGGTTAAGCTTTTTGACGCAAGCGTCAAAAAGGTTATGGTGCGGTCGCCGGGATTTGAACCCGGGATCCAAGGCTTGGGAAGCCTTTATCCTAGACCGGACTAGACCACGGCCGCTCTGCCCTCACCAATTAGAGGGGTCTAATTTAAAAAATCTTCGTTTGGCGCTTAACAAAAAAATAATGGAAAAAGGGGGGTGCCGCATCACATAGACATGAATTCCTGCGGCGTCGGCGGGTTCGGCGATAGTCCCTTCCGTTCACGGATCTTCTTGACCGTGTCGGCAATCAGGCTTGATGGAACAGGCGACCACCTGGCGAATTCCGTGCCCCAGAACGCCTTGCCGGCAGTCGCGCTCCTCAGCTGGTCTGAGAGGTCGAATGTCTCCGAAACGGGGATCTCCGAGACCAAGTGCATAACTTGGCCGACCTGGTCCATGCTGATTATTTTGCCGCGCTTCCCCGCTACGATTCGGGTGACCCCGCCGAGGAAGTCCTGCGGGACCTTCATATCGAGCTTGATGATGGGCTCGAGGAGGATGGGGTTGCAGGAGAGGAAACCGCAGAACATTGCATCACGCATAGCCGGCATTATCTGACCCGGTCCCCTGTGCGCAGGATCCTCATGGACGTTTGCATCGACGAGCAATACCTTGAGGCCCCTTATCGGCTCTCTCGCGAGCGGGCCCTCAGAGACATTGAGGCGGAAAGCCTGGATTATGGTGTCCTTGATCTCTCGGATGTACTGCAAGCCCTTGGTGGCATCGACCAAAACGTTCACGTAGCTGTCGATTGCCCAAATGCCCTTTGCCTCCTCGTTGTCCCAGCCTGCCTTCTCCCTCAGGATCCTGACTCTCTCCTTGGAGTCCATGTCCTCGTATATGACCCCCTGCTGTATCAGATCGATCGTCTCCTGGTTGAGAGGCTCGACCTTCAGGTAGAGGCGGTTGTGCTTGTTCGGTGACTTGCCCTCGAAGGGCCCTCCTGACCCGGTGAGGCTCTCCCTGTACACGACAATTGGCGGGGTGGTGGTTATCTCTATCCCGCCTGTCCTCTGCTTCAGATCCCACAGGGCGATCTCAAGGTGGAGGCTGCCCATGCCTGCGATGAGGTACTCGCCGGTCTCCTGGTTGATCTTGACTGAGAGTGTCGGATCTTCGATAGCCATCTTGTGGAGCGCGTCGATAAGCTTCGGGAGGTCCCTGCTGTACTTCGGCTCGATCGCCACGGTCACGACCGGGTCGCTTATGTACTTCATCTTCTCGAACGGGAACATCGCTTCCTTGTCAGCCGGCCTCACGAGGGTCTCGCCTGCACGCGCATTGTCGAGACCGAGAAGCGCCACGATGTTTCCGGAAGCCATCTCAGGGCAGATCTCCCGGTACGGGCCCATATAGAGGCTGACCTGCTGCACCCTGCCTTCGCTCTTCGACATTAGACCGTAGAGCTGCTCGCCTTCATGTATCGTTCCCGAGAATATCCTGCCGGTCACGACTGGTCCCGCATGAGGATCAACAATGACCTTGTTGACGCAGATCACAAGAGGGCCTTTCTCGTCGCAGTTTAGCATAGCCTGACCTATGGGCGAGTTTATATCGCCCCTCCAGATCTTGGGGATCCTGTACTTCTGCGCCTCGACTGGGTTTGGGACATGGTCTACAGCCATGTCCAAGATTGCGATGTGCAGAGGGAACTCCTTCTGCAGGCGCTCTATCTCGCCCTTGTTGTAGGCGTCGATCACGTCTGAGAATTTCATGCCCTTCGCCTTTATTATAGGGAGAGTGAAGCCCCACTTGTGGAGGGCTGAACCGAACGCGACCTGTCCCTTGTCAGGGTTGACCTTCCACTTGTCCTTGAATTCAGGATCAGCGTATGTCTCAAGGAGTGCGTTGAAGTCGCGTATGATCTTGAGGAGCCGCTCCAAAATCTCCTGGGGGCTCAGCCTGAGCTCTTTTATCAGGCGATCAACCTTGTTCACGTAGAGCAGCGGCCTGACCTTCTCGTCCATTGCCTGCCTCAAAACAGTCTCTGTCTGGGTCATCACGCCCTCGACGCTGTCGACTACGACTATCCCGCCGTCCATCACCCTGAGCGACCTGGTCACATGCCCTGTGAAGTCGACGTGTCCTGGCGTGTCGATTAGGTTGATCACATAGTTCTGGTCGTTCTTCTCGTGGAGAAGGCTTACGTTTGCAGCCTTGACTGTCATCTGCCTCAGCTGTTCGATCTCCACATAATCGAGCGCGAGCGCCTGCGCGGCGATCTTCTGGGATATGAGGCCCGCACCGGCCAACAGGCTGTCCGAGAGAGTCGTCTTCCCATGATCCACGTGGGCAAGGGTACCGATGTTCCGGACATTGAGCTTATTGCTCATGAGTTTTATGATTTCTTCAGTCTGTTTATACTTCGGCAATTTAAACGCCTCGCTACAGAAGGCGAAGCGCAAGCTAGTTTTTAAAAGTTTCTTAATCCGGGCTCAATGAGGGAGTGTGCGCGCGGCTGGAAGACCAGCTTCGCGCAGACCGCATGGGAAACAGGCTCGAATCACTCGATCGTGGCGTGCCGCTTCTTCAGATCGGTCTCAGTTGCGCCCAGTCGCTGCATGAGTTCGGCAACGAGGCTGTCAAGGAATATGTTCAGGGTCACCTCGAAGAGCGTTCCCAGCGGCGCGAGTGGCTCATGGGATCCGAGTATCTGCCGGATCACATAGTCGTCCTCTGTTGCAAGCTTTGTCCTGCCAGGGATGATTATGCACTGATCGGAGAGCTTTGCCAATGCCGAGTCTCTGTGGGAGGTAATCGCGAGTATCTTAGCCCCAATCTCCTTCCCAGCCGTCGCGGAGGTGACAACCATCCTAGTGGTTCCGGACCCAGAGATCGATATTATGAGGTCCCCCTGTCCGAGGGCAGGCGTTATTGTTTCCCCAAAGACATAGACATTGAAGCCCAAGTGCATCAGGCGCATCGCAAATGCCTTCCCGGCAAGGCCTGATCTGCCCGCACCGATGACCATTATCTTCTTGCCCTCTTTTTTGGTGTCTATGAGCAGCGAAATTGCATTCTCCACCTCGTCATCACTGATAATCTTCGAGGCGTACAGGACATAATTTGCCATTTCGCGCATGAAGCACTTAACCAGGCAGTCTTTTGACGACATAGTTCTCAGAGAAGGAGTAGAATTTTTCGTCAATTTAACTCTGTCGGCACGCCACCCCCACCCAGCAGATCCCGCCGCAGGAAATGCGGGACATCACCAGGTCACAATAGCAAATTGACGGTGAACAACACTAGAGCCGAACCAAGTGCAGCCGAGATGAACAGGAAGTCGCCACGACCCATCTTCAGGACGTACAGCGAGGTCCTCTTTTTGCTTGCCCCAAATGCGCGGGACTCCATTGCGTCGGCGACCAGTTCGGCCCTGCGGAAGGAGCTGATTATGAGCGGTATGAGGACGGGGACATAGTTCCTGATCCTAGAGATGAAATTCCCCTTCTCCATCTCTAGCCCCCTCGATCTCTGTGCGTCCATTATGTACTGCGCCTCCCTGCTGAGGGTTGGGACGAACCGCATAGCCATGTTGAACGTCAGGGCATAGTCGTAAGGGATCTTGAGCTGGACCATAGATTGGGTGAGGTCCTCAGGCGAAGTTGTCAAGAAGAATATCGAGAAGACGGAGATCAAGTTAAGGAACCGGAGAGACATCGCTATCGCCGAGACTGCGGCGTCGAGCAGGCTGCCTGAGTAATAGGCAGTGGGGGCGAAGTTGAAGATGAATATGAAGACAATGAAGAACAGCGACCCTCTCAATGACTGACTCCACCTGGCGGATATCTTGCCCAAGTACACCATTGGCAAGAAAGACAGGAAGATGATGAGAAGGGCTATGGGGTTCGTGAAATACACGACGAGCGAGGTGAAGAGAATCAGGTAGACCAGCTTGGAGCGGGGATCGATCCTGTGTAGGATCGTCGCTCCCCTCCTGTACTCGAAAGCCTTGAAGACCTTCACTTCTGATCGCACCTCAGAATCTGCCTAATCTCTTCGACTATCATTTCGGTGTTGATCGATGGGGTGCTCAGCCCAATTTTCCAGGAGAGCTCCGCCAGTTGCGGCGGCAATATTGAGGATGCGTCCATGACGTCTTCCCTAACCAGGATCTCCTCGGTCGGGCCGTCTGCGATGACCTTGCCCTTGGACATCACGACGACCCGGGGTATGAAGTCCGCGACGAACTCAATATCGTGCGTCACCACGATCACGGTCTTCCCCTGCCTGTTCAGCTTGGCGAGCGTAGAGGCCAGCCTTGTCTTCTGGAGGTTGTCCTGCCCTGTTGTGGGTTCATCAAGAACGATGATCTGGGGGTCATAGCACAGCACCGATGCTAACGAAACGCGCTTCTTCTCCCCACCGCTCAGCGTGAACGGCGATCGGTCGCGGTAGTTGGAGAGCCTGAATTCGATCAAAGCCCATTCCACTCTCTTCGCGATCTCCTCCGGCGGCAGGCCGAAGTTGACAAGTGCGAAGGAGAGCTCCTTCTCGACGGTCTCTGCAAAGAGCATGTGGTCAGGGTTCTGGAAGACGAGACCTACCTTTTTTGCAAGCGTCGCGACGGTGGTCTCCCTTGTGTCAATCCCCTCGACGATCACGCGCCCACGCTGGGGCTTGAGGAGGCCGTTCAAGTGTTTGACAAGCGTTGTCTTGCCAGCGCCGTTCTCGCCAACGATGGCCAAGAGCTCGGAATCCCCGATTTCCAAATCCACACCGTCAAGAGCGCTTATCCCCTCCCCGTAGGAATATGTGACCCCGTCTATGCTGATCAATAAGACATCCCCCTTATGTAGGTAGCTAGCTCTTCGGGAGTCAGGAACCTCAGCGGTTCCCCAATGAGGCTTGAAAGGCGCTTGGAAACCTGCACCACCTTCGGGAGGCCGACCCCAAGCTCGGAGACCTTATCGGAATAGAGCACTTCCCTGGGCGGCCCATCGGCAGCTACACGGCCACCTTCAAAGACCACGCACCTGTCTACCAAGTGGCTGATCATCTCCAGCCTGTGTTCGACCAGTATGACTGTGACCCCGTTTTTATTCAGCTTGTGCATCAGCTCCAGAACCGATTTGGCACTCACAGGATCAAGATTGGCAGTAGGCTCGTCGAGGACAAGCACTTTTGGCTTCATTGCCAGGAGGGCAGCAATCGCGACCTTCTGCTGCTCTCCGCCCGAGAGCTCCTCAGGGGATTTCTCTTTAAGGTGCGTTATGCCGACAATCTCAAGCGCCTCCTCCACGCGCATCGCGATCTCTTCCCTTGGGAGGGCTAAGTTCTCGGGACCAAAAGCGACCTCGCGCTCGACAGTGGTGCAAAATAGCTCGTTTTCTGGGTTCTGGAAGACGAGACCGACCCGCTGGGCCAGCTCGTAGACTGGTGTTGACGTGGTTAGCAGCCCGTCCACCATGACTGTTCCTTTGAAGTCGCCCCCGTATGAATTTGGTATTAGCCCGTTCAAGGCCCTGCAGAAGGTCGTCTTTCCGCACCCGCTCGGTCCGGTGACGAGAACGAACTCGCCGGGCTCTGCCCTGAAGTTGACGTCGATCAGGCTTGGGGCATCCGATTCGGGGTAGGTGTAGCTGAGCCCTCTGACCTCAATGATCGCCAAAGCCATCACCGGGAGCATTAATCAGAGAATTCGTAGCTCTAATAAATGTAGCTACTCAATCACGGGTTGAGATCTCCTTCAACTCTCCGGGTTTCAGGTCAAGCTTCTCGGAAATCAGGGCTAACGCAGCGCCCACTGCCTCATCGGGTGGCGCGGAGACCCTTGCGCTTGCAGCAGATGGGTGCCCGCCACCGGTCCCGGAGAGGCGCTCGGCTAGGGGGCGCATCACACAGCTCGCAAGGTTAAGAGAAGTCGATCGCTGGAACCGCTCATTGAGGCGCCCTGTTATGCGCGATGTGCTGTCCTCACCGCTTGTCACAAGCGCCAGATCGGCACCCAAGTCGGTCAGGGACCTAGCGACGGATGCCTCGAATGCGCCTATGCTTGAAGTGGCGAAGATCCAGTCCCTTGCGCGGTAGAGTTTCACCCTTGCGACACCCTTGAGGCGTGCTATCCTCTCTGAGATGTCCTGCTCGTTGAGCAGCATCTCCAAGGCAAGGGCAAAGTCGGCACCCCTCCTTATCATCTTAAAAGCAGCCCCAATGGATGCTTTCGGCTGAATGATGAAGCGGCGCGAGTCGTAGATGAGACCGGTCAGAAGCGCCTGGACCGCGTGCCTGTCGAGGTACTTTTTGGGGATGGAGCGGTAGACGATCTCGCAGGTCGAGGATGTCCGCATCAGTTTAGAGTATGCCGCACCATCGACGCAACCCGGCTCTTCGGTGTGGTGGTCTATTATTGCGTAAGGGATCTTTCGCCTATCAACGATCTCTTTCAATTCGGGCAGTTGGTCCAGCGAAGGCATATCGACTAGAACAAGAAGCTCGCATGCGTCTTCCAAGGATGCGGCGAAGTCGATGTTCAGATACTCGACAAGCTTCGATGAGGCGGCATTAACCCCATCTGGGGCGAGGATTGAAACGGCAACAGAAGGGCTTCTCGAGTGGAGGGCAGACCGGATCGCATATGCTGAACCTATGCAGTCCGGATCGGCATTGGGGTGGCACACTAGTGCCAATCGCCTATATGAAGACAGAAAGTCGAGGAGTTCAGGCAACTCTTTTCGCCCGCACCTTTTCGTCGATCGCCTCTAGAGCGCGGTCTGCAGCCGCTTCGGCGAGCTGCTCCAGATCCATCTCCACAACTGGGTCGACCTCAATTTCAACATCAGCATTGAAGTCCACACCCGAGCCGAACCTCTCCGAGGTCACCCTTACGCTTAGCGAACGTATGAGGTGGCGGTCCAAGACCGAGAAGACATACTCACGCGCAGCGTTCTCCCCAGCTAGGCAGATCTCCTCAAGCTCTTTATTTGAAAAAGGTGTCGGCAAACCTGTAACACTATCCAGAGGCGGGCGTCCTTCCTGAGACCTGTTCCATAATCGACTTGCGGAGCTCCTCTAGTTGCTGTTTGAGCCTAAGTTCCTGCTTCTCAACGGTTTTTATTCTTAGGTCCAGCTCCTCTTTCTTCTCGGTCAGTTCTGCAACGACCTTCTGCTTCTCGGTCCTAAAGAGGAGGACTCCAACAGACTTGTATACCACAGCGTCATCCGCTAGGGATTTGCTCTCATTGAGGGCTTTTTCGAGCTCCCTGCTCTCGTACTCAAACTGCTGCTTCCTAAGGACTATTGCCTTCAGCTGTTCCTGCATTTCCTGGAACCTGATCAGCTGGTTCTGTACCTGTGGCGGTATCTTTTCGGCCATTGTCAATCACCTAATTCAATAACCTCAAGAGATGTAGAGAGCCAGCGTATATAAGAATTGAGTAGGGCGCGCAGCGCCGCTAAAGACGAGGCATCTATCTTCAACATGATTGATCCGCCTTCCCTAGTAATGGAAACCTTCGCCACCCCAAGTTTTGCGTGTTTTACCTCAGGGGCTATTGCAGCGAAAAGGGCGGACGCCCTTCCCTCGTCTTGAAAATCTAATTTCAACAGAGATGAGGCGATCATAGGCCGCACCTGAAAGATTTCAAGTAGATGGCGGGACCGCACGGGAGCTTTGAGACGCTGTCGACGAAGAAAATCTCTGGAGTCCCACGGGACAATTCAAGGCGCAGCTCCGTCGCCTTCGCGCCGGATTCGGGGAGGGCATTGCCGTCCAAGACCTTTTTTAGGCACTCGTAGAGTTGTAGCAGATCTCCCCCCTCGGGAGGTATGAGCGCCAATGGTCTATGTCTAGTGCTCTTCGGCGACTTGACAGTGAGCTCCCTTAAAAGTTGCACGCGCTTTATTAGTAAAGACGCGAGCGGATTTGTCCCCCCGACCTCGTAGCATTCTATTAGGCTAGGTCCTCCAAAACGGCTGTGCACTATCCAAAGCTTCGAAGAGTTTTTGAACCGGGCGTATTCAAAAAGATAGGCCAGGCTTGTTTTTCCCCTTGTGAATGTGGAGAAGGCCGCACAGCAGGCGGCCAAGTCGTTGCAAAAAGTCCTTGTCCTCTGGCTAGGCCTGAGCGAGGTTGTCAGCAGTATGGTCATAAAAGACCGACATCTACTGACTTTACTTTGCCTTGAGCTCGTCGGGCGTCAGGGTCTTGCCGAGCGTAGTCTGGGGCACGAATGCGCCTCCTGCGAAGCGCACGCCGCAGGCTCTGCAGTCCCAAATCCCAGCTGCCACCCGCACAAGCTTGTCGACCGACTTGCACTTAGGGCACCGTAGACCCCTCTCAGACTTTTTTTCGATCGCGAGCAGCCGTTTCCTCAGCGTAGCCCCGTACCTCGGACCGAACCTTCCCGCAGACTTGACGGATTTAGTTTTACCCATCAGGACTCACCAACCTTGTCACTCTTGAGCTTCAGACACTCAACCACCTTCTTGCGAATCTCCTGGCTTTTATCTTTAGCTATTTCGACTGCCCGGAGCACCTCTTCAGGTGTGATGTACCCGGATTCACCCTTCTGCATCGCACAAAGCATCCCGTTCTCCTTGAAGGCAACACTGAACCTGCAGTCCAAGACCTCTTCCTCCTCGAAGGAAGGATCCACAAACAGCCGACTGCCTATTTTTGCCAGTGTGACGTTAATGGGGATGTCGGTTATCGGCATGGGCAAGCGCCTTCCTGTAAGCCTTACCGTATCGCCTTCTATGCATGCCTCGGGCATTGATGCTGAGAGCATCGCAGAGAGGGCTGCCAGTGCAGCCGTATCGATGAGATTGCCGCAGTGGTCAAGTATGTAGACGTCAACATGGACGATCCAGACCTTCTTGCCAGGAATCAGGCAGAGCTTTGTTGTGTCCAAAACCTTGGATTCCCTGAGACCCCGGTCAACGACCCTCGCTAGCTCGACTGCCACCTCGTCAGGCTTTCCCGGCTCGAATTCCGGGGAGGCGAACGGTACGAACTCGGCCCCTACCTGCATCACGCCCTCGTTAGGGATATCAGGGAATGGGTCGCCCACCTCGAACTTGATTCCCGCCACAACTTTAGTGCCGCCTATGGAGACCATGGACGATCCGTCTGCTTTCTCAACAAGCCCTGTCTGGATCGTTATGTCCCTATAATCGGTAAGCGTCCTGCCGTCCATCCGCTTGCCGCTCTCAGATAGCTCGATTATCTGTTTTCTCTTAACTGTTGGAACTATCCTCTGGCTCATCGCTCACGCCTCCTCGCCATTAGAGACTGCACCCTTGAAATGGCTTTCAATCGCTTCCTTCTGCTTTCTGTACACTTCCATACAGCCCTTCTTAAGCAACTCTATTGACTGCATGAACTCCTCATGCGTGATCTGCCCATCCATCTGCAGCAAGGTCACAGCGTTCTTTGATGGCATGTATGCCATTGGCATGTCAGACTCTCCAGCCTTGTCCTCCTTGTCCTGGACGTCCAAAACGAGCTTTCCCTCTACCTTCCCGACGGCTATGCTCGCAACAAGGTCTCGCATGGGTATGCCCGCATCCACTAGCGCCAACGAGGCTGCCGAGATCGAAGCGCACCGGGTACTGCCATCCGCTTGGAGAACTTCTATGAATATGTCTATGCTCGTCCTGGGGAAGAACTCAACAAAGATCGCTGGCTCTAGCGCCTCCCTAATGACTTTGGAAAGCTCCACTTCCCTCCTTGATGGTGCCGGCGACTTCCACTCCTCGACTGAGAAAGAAGCCATCCTGTAGTAGGCCTCGACCCTTGCCTTGTCGGACAGCGCAAGGTGCTTCGGATGGGATTCCCTCGGTCCCATCACGCCCACCAAGATCTTTGTCCTTCCCCACTCAACATAGGCGGAACCGTCAGTGTTCTTAAGCACGCCAAGCTGGAACTTAATAGGTCGAATCTCGTCCAACCTTCTACCGTCGCACCTTATCCCATCCTCAGATATCAATCTCTCAATCTTTGACTCGCTCATAATTTCACCTTCTCTTGCTAACCAAAAATTCCCTAACACGATCGGTGAGACCGGTCGTGTGTGCCTCGAGTTCTATCTTCCGTATCGCCTCGGCGATTATGGCCTCTTCGTCGCGTGATTTTCCGGAGATCCATACCCTTCCGTTCTGACCAACTAGGATCTGCGCGCCGGTCTCTTTCTTCAACATCGTTATCATAGACCCCTTCTTACCGATTATCCTTGGAACCCTTGTAAAGTCAACATCTATGACCGTTCCTCTATGTATCTTGCCAAGACCGTGATCCCTAGCGGTCAAGGAAGGGTTCCTGGTCCTGTCAAAAGCCATTACTGTTGCCACCACCATCTCTCCGACGTCCAGATACCTTCGGGCTTCTTCCTTAAGGGGGTTTAGCGGCTTTGACAGGAACTCTGAGGCGAACAATACTCCCTGATAGGGAGACCTTATGTCGAGCATCCACGCAGTCGATATGCACTCGACGACTTTGCCGATCACCAAATCCCCTGGCTGAGGGATATAGCAACCCCTCAGCGGGATGACTGAGATCACGTTGTTCCTGATGTCCACAAGCCCGACCATCGAGGCATAGTATTTCCCGTCATCACGATACACATTAAATCCTGGCTGGTAGTTCCCTTCGGCAAGAAGAGTACCCGGGGAAACCAGCTGCCTTGGTTCATAGAAAGTCGTCATTCAAACACCTCACATCTTTTTGATATCAATTTCACAATTACCCCTTGTCAGTTCATTTACTCGGTCGACGAAGCTCTGCTGCATGCCAGCAGGAAGGACCATCTCACCCCTCCAGGATCCGTCCGAGAGCCACTCCGACCGGGTCACGCTGCCCATCTTTGATATGACGCTATACACCCTCCTTGCATGGGCTGATGGGATGCCTATCTTAGCGACAACTTGCGAGATCTTCAGAGGCAGCTCAGTGCGCAGCGCCTTTATGACATCCTGTGCCTGCTCCTCCACTGACCTGAACGGGTCTATGCTTACCCTCACGTTTTCCATCGCATTCTCTATGCGCTGAGGGGGGTGTGGCAAACCAGTCTTTGGGTCAATGCAATTCCGCGATATGAAGTTGACTATCTGCCTCCGCTTGTTCTCGATCATCTCTCGACGCTGTTCAGTAGTCAGCTGGAGCTCGCCCTTCTTGATTATCGAGGTAGCAACAGTCTTCGGGTCACCAGTACCGAAATTCTTCTTCAAGGACTCCTCGGAAGCCTTCAGCCCCTTGCTGGCATCCTTGTATACGATCTCGCTAATCAAGAGCTCCTTGAAGTCGACTTCCTTGCCACTCTTCAGTGCCCAGGCCAAGTCAGGGTCAACCATGACCTCAAAGTGCTCTCCATGCACAACTAGCCTAGCAATGACCGACTTCTCTTCTTTGGGCATGAGCCTACGCCTTTAGTTTTTCAATGTATTCCATAAGCTGCTGGGGCGGAAGGTTCTCGAATTTCCCTGTTTCTGTCCGGAGTATTGCCATCTCCACCTTGGCGGAGTCTAAACTACCCTCGATTACCGATGCGAGCGCCTTCAGCGCGAGGATTATTGCATCGTCTATCTTGAGTTCTGGCTGGTAGTTCTTTTCGAAGAACTCGGTGACCGTTTGGCTGCCAGCGCCTATCGCGACTGCATAATACCCTGCGTAGGCACCGCTCGGCTCGGTCATGAACAGCTTTGATCCAGACCTATCAACGCCCGCAATTAGCAAAGCAACCCCGAAAGGCCTGACGCCTGCGTGTTGCGTGTAGATCTGCTTCACTTCACTTACTTTTTTTGTCAAGACCTCAACGTCAATCATCTCGTCGTAAAGCATCCTGTTTATTTGGGCCTCTTGCCTTGCCCGCTCTACGAGGATCCTGGCGTCCGAGGAGAGCCCTGCAAAAGTTGCGCCCACGTGCTCGTCGATCTTGAGTATTTTTTCCATTGATGCCGGATCGATCAAGGGGCTGATCCTTTTCTTCTCTACCGCCAGCACTACTCCATTAGTGCACCTGATCCCGATTGCCGTCCACCCGCGCCTCACAGCCTCAAGCGCATATTCGACCTGGAAGAGACGCCCGTCGGGCGAGAATATCGTAATCGCGCGATCATAACCCATTCCTGGAGGGCTAAACATCTTATCTCACCACATGTAACAGCGATACACTACCCTAACGATATTTTACATTCAGCATAAAAGACTATGCACATTTTATATTCTTTTCGCACCGACCTACTCGATCGCCAGAGCCATGAGCAGGTCCCTCTCGGTGAGTATGCCTACAATGGTGCCGCCATCCTCAACAAGCACTGCGCCGACCCCGCTGGTCCTTATCAGAGGGGCGACATCACCAAGCTTGTCATGTGGGTTCACCTTCACTGCGCCCTCGCTCATGATCTCCTTCGCAGGTACTGAGACTACCTGGTCCATCTCGTCTAACACGATCTTCCTGAATGCCTTTCCTTCCCCGAAGTACCTGACTATTTCCATGGTCGTCACGATCCCCTTCACATCCACCCCTTCTACAATTGGGATCCTCCTGAACCCGTTCGAGACCATAAGACGGGCGATTGATTTTATCGTTATGTTTGGAGAGGCCATGACAGGGTTTCTTGACATGTAATCTTCCACGCTTCCGGTCATCGATCTGCCCGAAAGATACCTCACAATGTCGTACTCGGTTATGATGCCCATCAAAATGCCGCCGTCCACGACAGGCACCGAGCCGACGTTCTCGCGGATCATCTTTTCGAGGACCTCAGAGAAGCTCTCGTCAACATCAGCGCAGACGACTTCCCTTGTCATTATTGACTCCACTGGGGCATAGAGGGCAGAGAAGAATCGCCCGCCGTACCTTAGCTTTACCAAGTTATAGTATTCGCCTCCACCGAAGAAATTGACCATGTCTGTAGCGGTGACTATGCCTATGAGCTCGCCCTTGCTGCTGGTGATAGGGATCCGCCTTATCCCCTTGGAAAGCATCAGGTCTATTGCCTTTATTATGGGGGTGCTAGTGTTTGCGGAGACAACAGGCTTCTGAACCAAGTATTCGAGTTCTTTTGGCCTACTGTAGACATTGTTCGAGAAATTCGGAGTCCCATCGCTCCTCAAAAAACCCCTGACTACCCTTCGGCTCATAACAAACTCCACATGATCATACTATGCGAGGCTTCTAAAAAAGTGTTTGATGTGGTGTGGCGATTGCACAATTCTGTGTTTGTTGGCCTCGTAGAACTCAGGCATGTGCT
>CALGKV010000144.1 GCA_937930465.1 Methanosuratincolales archaeon
GCCTCACCTCTATTCCGTGTTGCTTCATGTCTTCGACCCTCTGACGAACCGCCCCGTTCTTGACGAGAAGGATCACCCTGACCGCAACCTTCCTCTCAAGTGCCGAGAGGAGCTCTTCCCTCACCTTGTCGTACCAGCTGAACTCCTCCGCAAGTATGCAGATCTCAGCGTTCGCCCTCGATATCATCTTGACAGTCTCAAGCTCCATGGATGGAAGGCCGTCTATTGCCTGAAGAAGCTCTTCCATTCTCATCCCCAGCCTCTTCTCCGCATAAATCGTCTCAAGGGTGGACTGGAGTCTGTTAACCACAGCCCTCAGCTCTGAGATCCTCAGATCGCATTCCACTTCTTGTTTTTTCATATACCTCTGCAAGAATGCCCTGGGCGCTACCGGAGAAAGTCTCCCAGACTGGGACTCGATTGCACCTATCCGTACAAGCTCTTCAACCGCTGACCTTGTAGCTTCGGCATCAATACCAAGCTTCTCAGGTATGGTTGACAGGAGCTCTTCTCCAGTTTCGACTAGATACTCATAAATCCTGATCTCAGCATCTTTGAGCCCAACACTCTTCAAATCACTGAATGACATGACGCACACCAGGATCATTTATAATTGCGCAATTAATCTGATAAGCGTTATCTGATATTTGGGGTTCATACCAAAAATCTGCCTGATCATAGCGTCTCCGCTAAAATATAATCCTCGTTATTAAATGCATGGAAGAAGACTGGCACGTTCTGGGTGTTGGTGGCTTTGAAGCTTGTCATTAGCCAGTCGCCGTTCTGGAAGAGCAGGGTCCTCTCCATGAATGCATCGTCTATTGCGAAGGTATCCGAAATGAGTTGCCTGTCGTATGGTCTGGGCATGGTGCTCACGAAGTAGCTGTGCAGCTGTTGCAGCACGTTAGTGTTGAGATGTGCTATTCTCTGTGTGCTTATCCACCCATGTAAGTGGTACTTGCGTCCGTGCCTAAGGAGCCGCTCGACCGCCAGGCTCGAGTATTCAGTCCCGTCCTCTTTCTTCTTTTCATACGGTATGAACTCTTGCGCCTCATCGAAAACAAAGACTATCCTGGGTTCCAGCGAAAAGCTCCTCTTTTTTGACCTGAACACTTCGCCTATAAGATCGCCGCAAAGGCTCCGGGCCGTTTCCACTTCAGGGATATTGATTACGAATACCCTCGGGGCACCTTTCCGTGTGTCCATTATCTCAGAAGTTAGGTCATTGATTCCATACCCATCCTTTTTATTGCCTCTGCCATTGCTGATCGCAACCCTGAGGTTGTAGAATATGCTTTTTATGGCTGCGTCATCCCTGAGCTTTGCCTTTCCAAGCAGTTGATCTATTTCGCACAGCAGCTGCTCGGCCTCAGCACCGATCGGGGACCCTTCGTCGATCCCGTTATTCTCAACGAAGCCTTGAATCTTTTCCATGACTGCTGGGACAATCACCTTCTGGGCAGAGGCACCGTATTTCTCCTCTAGCAGCCCGGAGAGGATTTCAAGCAAACCGCTATAGCTCTTGTAGGCATTCATCTTCAGCGTACCCTTGGAGGGCAGATCCAGCTTGATCACCTTTTTCCACTCGAACAGGTCCCTTATGCGGACGATAAGATCTTCCTTCCTTTCCAAAAGCGTTTCAGGGACAACATGCCTCTTGTAATACTCCTCCGCCGCCTCCATCGTGTCGCTTTCTGGGAGGCCCTCTGTGAAAAGAACCCTGCTAGGGGAATTGCAGAGGAGGTCAAGTAAGCTTATCCCGTACTCTGAAGATACGTCAAAAACGACAACCTTCAGATTGGGGCATGCCTTTACCGCCTTCCTTATGACCAGCGAAGTCAAGTTGCTCTTCCCCGAGCCAGTGAATGCGAAGACCCCCACATGGTAATGGAGGAGCTTTTCGAGGTTGACCGTGAACGGTATCTCCTCGTCTGCTACCCCCAAAAGCTTCCCTATGGTGTAGCCGCCATCATTGTTGCGCCCTGGATCATAGCAGATGAATTTCTTGATCAACTCCCTCCCAAGCAGCGAGACCTTCGCTCCGGGAAGGGGGGCGATGTTTTTCCTTATGAATATAGGCGATCCCCCTTCGATCTTCATGACGTGGCCTGTTGGGGCTGCGACTATCTCGATCCACGTGCTTTTGGATCCCTTCCGCCATTCCGAATCTATTAGGCTCATGAACTCCTTCCTTATTGTGCTAGGCTGGCTCCTATCGAGCGTCAGCATACTGTAGTGCATCGGGTAGAGGTCTGCTATTTCGTATATCGAAAAAGAGTCGTCGCTGCCAACGCCCATTATGTTAGGTATTGCGATAAGCCTGCCCGCCTCTACCTTTCTCATTACCTCAGGGTCGTATTCGGCATCTATCCTTGCGGTACGGAAGGTTATCGTCGCTTTCCCGTCTGAGGTCGTTCTTGTCGTCGAGTGTATTTCCCTAAGCCTTGCCACAAATTTCCCTTCCAGGTCTTCGAAGAGATCCATATTGTTCAGCCCCTCCTGATCGACTCAATTTCGGATCTGAAGTCTCTGAACTTTATATTGAATAAGATTTGCTGATCTAGCCTGCTTTTGGCTAGTTCGAATGCAACAGTCGCAAGATAGATCTGCCTGGCCCCTTCCAGAACAAGCTTAGCCTTCCTGTCAGCCAAAAATAGGGGAAAGTTGTAGCCCAGCGCCTCAGGTATGACTTCGCCTGCCATCGAAGAGAGTATCGCCAAGACCAGGTCTGCAACAGGGCTACCCTCGTCACACTCCAATAAAGGCTCAACTGTCTCAATCCAACCCCCATCTTCGTGCATGAGCGAAGGTCCCCTGATGACGTCGAGGTCTGGGTAACATGGCCTGTCATATGCAAAGACATGGCTTCTGATTGTCGGATCATTGTCGCTTTGCCAGAGCTGCACATACGCCTTGACAAATGTCCTTTCATTAGATATCACATTCTTGTGGGCGCCAATGACCTTCACTCCCTGAGATGAAGCTGGCGACTCCTCCAAAGGTAGGGCTGTCCTGAAGCAAGAATCATACTCGATTGTCCTCCATGGAGTATTCAGTCTAGTTGCCTCTATTATGCTGTAATTCTGGAGGAGTGCCTTGTCGCTATTGAAGTAAGACATGCTACCAACAAATCCGATCTTTCCAGTCGCAGACAGCACCTTAGAAACTGAGCGTGCAAGTTCGTTAGCCAACGTGTCCTTGATTAGACCCACCAGAAGCACGCCATTGTTCCATGCTAACTTGAGGAGTCTTTGGATTATGAAGAGGCTTACAAGATCAAGATCGTCTGAGCAAATCCAGCGCTCCCCTACGCCAGTCTTCATTATCAGAGGGTGCTCGCCTGGAGGGGTCTCAAAAACATGTTCCGCAACTTTCTTGG
>CALGKV010000145.1 GCA_937930465.1 Methanosuratincolales archaeon
TCGATTCAGCGGTTACGGCTGCACTTTCAGCGAGATCCCTGGGCAGGGAAAGAGTCCTCGCCCTCGTGATGCCCGACTTGGCTGCCACGCCAGAAGAGGACGTAAGTGATGCAATAGCCTTTGCTGAAAGCCTCCGGATACAATACAGGACTGTTGACATCACACAGGCATCCAAGGTCGTCACAGAGCTTGCCTCAGCGCTTTGCCAGCGCAAGGACAAGGTTGCAGAAGGGAATGTCAGGGCGAGGCTTAGGATGACTATTCTCTACTACATTGCGAATTCGGAGGGCAGGATCGTGATAGGGAGTGGAGACAGGAGCGAACTCATGATTGGCTACTTTACCAAGTACGGCGATGGGGGTGTAGACATACTTCCCCTTGGATGCCTCTACAAGACCCAAGTCAGGAAGCTTGCCAAGCATTTGGGGATCCCTCAAAGTATAATATTGAAGGAAAGTTCCCCGAGGCTTTGGGAGGGGCAGACAGCAGAAAGCGAGCTGGGCATCAGCTATGAGGACATCGACACGATCCTCTATCGCCTCTTCGACCTTGGGATGAAGAAGGACGAGGTTGCGAGGGAGCTTGGACCGAACTACGCAGCCAAGGTGGAAAGGGTTGCAACGATGGTCAGGGAGAGCGCCCACAAGAGGAGAGTGCCCCCTATCCCCAGATTGCAAGTGCACAAGGCTCCTTGGCATGATGTGACAGCCTTTTGAAGGCGTACAACGTATGAGTCTGCTTCAAACGCTACTCGAAAAAATGGAAAAAGGAGTCCCTGCGGGGGAGTTCGCCAAAGAGCTCTGCTGGAGGGACTTCGAGGAGTTTACCGCAGAAATATTCTCTGAGAACAGTTTCGCGGTGCTTAAGAATGTCAGGTTCGGCGCGGAGAGAAGGAGATATGAGATTGATGTAGTAGCGTTCCAGAGACCGCGCGTCATGCTTGTAGATTGCAAGCACTGGAGCATGAGGACGGGCAAGTCGAGTGGCATAAAAGATGCGGCGGCTAGGCAACTGCTCAGGGCACATCATTTTGAGGGGAAGTTGATCAAAATCATACCTGAGGCTGCAGAGTGGGGAAGGGCATTAATCATACCGGCGATCGTGACACTCCACCAAGAGGCGGTCACAGAACACAACGGCGTATTCGTGATTCCTGTCTTCAAGTTGAACCAGTTCATTGAAGAGGCGAGGAGCGGCATATTCGATGCAAAAGAGATAACGTTGGCTAGCCCGAAGGGGTTTCAGGGCTAGTGGCTCCTGCAAGCTTTCTTGCAATTCGGATCGCCTTCATGGCCACCTCGACCGCATCTCTGCCAAATACCAGCATCATTGCCTCCTTCCCCCAGTCACCTGTGTGGTAAATGATGTCTGGAACCTTCCCATGGGCTCTTATTGCCTCTTTTATCCCCCAAGGTATGGACGCCCCCTCGACGGCTTTGATTTCTTCAGGCTCTTTTGAGCGGTCGTATGAAGAGTGCGAAAAACCCAGGTCGCTGATGACCTTCAATATCTCAGCTGAGTATCTGATGTTCATCGCAGACCTAATCTCAGGGTCATGATTCATGGCTGAAAGGACGGCACGGGCGACATGCCGGGAGCCGCCAAAAGCAGGGCAGGAGGCTGGTTTAAGGCGACCGCCAGAATCCGAGATTCTCCCAGGTACACCGCATACAGACTCCACCCCTGTGGCATATCTCAGAGGCAGGGACATGGCTATGTTGATCTGGCATTCAGGCGAGAGGAGCGAAGCATATTCTGAAGACTCGAGCAGGCACAGGGCATCGCTCATGGACGAAATGGTCCTGAACTTCTCAGCGTCAATCTCCAAGTTTGATAGGGGGTTCACCGGACCGACGCCCCTCCCCACCTCCAAACCATATAAAATTGCGTTTCGCACGAACTGCTTTGCCATACCCACCGCATCCTCTACATTGTGTCCGAGCGCCAAGAAGGAAGCCAGTGCTGCAGAGAAGGTGCATCCAGTGCCGTGCGTGGCCTTTGAGGGGATCCTTTCTCCACTGTAAAAGATGGGGACCCTGCCCCTGGAGAAGAGTATGTCAACTGGCTCGCCAGGCAGGTGCCCGCCCTTGATTACAACGTAATGGGCACCCATGTCGAGCAGCAGCTCCCCTGCTCTCAAGACGTCGTCCATTGAAGAGATCCCCATTTTTGTGAGAGCTGACGCCTCCTCGACATTGGGCGTGATCACATGCGCCACGGGTATAAGATCCTCTTTTAAGGTAAAGACCGCTTCTTGCCTGAGCAAGAGCGATCCAGACTTTGAGACCATTACAGGGTCGACGACCGCATCCAACCCGAATTCTGTAATTGCCCTTGCGACCGCACAGATTATCGGGGAATCAGAGAGCATCCCTGTCTTTGCGTGCTTAACTCCCATGTCACTGACTACTGCATCTATCTGAGCTCTCACCATCGCTGGCGGGATCTCATGGATACCGTAGACGCCTTTTGTGTCCTGGGCAGTCACCGCTGTGATTGCAGAAGCACCGTGCACCCCCAAGGCCGCAAAGGTCTTCAGATCTGCTTGGATCCCTGCTCCGCCACCAGAGTCGGATCCGGCTATCGTGATCACAACAGGGATTTTGGACATTTTTGTCATACTTACCCTCAATAATTTTATATGACGGGCTTTATAAGGAGTATATATAATTAATGAATAAACCAATTTATGGTGTAAGACTTGAACCCGCCGTGCGAGCTCACTGTAAAGGAACTTCTACCGATTCTGAGGACCCTGGTCGCGAAGGAGCTGGCTGAAAACCACGGCTACACCCAGACCAAGATAGCGAAAAAGCTCGGGGTCACACAGGCTGCTGTGAGCGGATACCTGACACAGCGGGTGACCGATGATGCAACCAAGCCATTCTCCCTTAAGGAGCTCCGGGACATAGCCAAGAGCCTAGCATCCGAGATAACTATGAAGCGGTTCTCAAACGCGGATATGATCAATAAAATCTGCGAGATCTGCCTTAACCTAAGGCGCGGGGGATCGATATGCCATGCCCACAAGATGAGGATCCAAGAGCTTGAGGACGAGAAGTGCAGCATATGCATGCAACTGCACATGAGTCTCACCGACCTATCAGACATGAGAAGGGCGACCCTGAGCGACCTGACCGTTGCAGTCTCGATGATCGAGAACACCCCTGAGTTCGTTGAACTTGAGCCGCAGGTGCTTTCAAACATAGTAATGGCACTTAAGAATGCAAAGGGTGTTGCAGATGTGGCTGGGATCCCAGGAAGGTTAGTCAAGATAAGGGGCAAGGTACTATCCCTGATGGATCCTGAGTTCGGAGTCTCGAGTCACCTGGCAAAGCTACTCTTGAGGGTCATGAGCGTTAACCCCGAGGTGAGGTCGGTCATCAACACTGCCTACAACGAGGATGTTTCAGAGGCAATAAATAAGATGGGTTTCCACTTCGCTGTTTTCAATCGCACTCCAGTCCAGAAGGGCGAGGAGGAGCTCTTCGAATTCGCAGAATCAGCATTCAAGGAAAACAGGGGCTGGGTCGATGTGATCATCGATACGGGAGGGGTCGGGATAGAGCCAAATGCCTATTTCTTCGAGAAGAATGCGCTCAGACTGGCAGACAGGATTGTGAGGATAGCGAGACTGGTCGCCGCAAGGAAGGAGCATAAGTGAGGTATACATTTTTTATAGCCCAAGAGTAAAAGGAAGAGTCTTGGGAAACGGTGTAGTACTTGCCCGCAAACCTACCTCCTCAGGCAAAAGCAGCAGAGAGGAGATATATTGAAGCCAAGACTCTACCCGAGAAGATAAGGTACCTCCAGGAATTCATCTCATCTATCCCTGAACACAAGGGCAACGAGAAGATGAGGAGGTATCTGAGGAGGCGCCTCGCTGAACTTAAGGAGGAGCTAGAAGAGCAGAAAAAGAGGAAGTCGGGCAGCGGGGGCGGCGGCTTCTCGGTCAAGAAGGAGGGGGCCGCACAGGTTGTCCTTGTCGGAGCTACCGGCACCGGCAAGAGCAGCATACTTTCATCGACCACTAATGCGAAGGTTGAAGTCGGGGACCATCAGTTTGCCACAAAAGAACCGGTGCCTGGGATGCTTGACTTTGAAGACCTCCAGTTCCAGCTGGTGGACACGCCAGCGATTTTTGAGGGGGCAAGCTATGGGATCTCCTGGGGATCGCAGCTCATGAGCGTTATAAGGAATGCGGATGGGCTGTTGGTCGTGCTGGACGGATACGATCCTGTCCGGCAGTACGGCATGGTAATTAAAGAGTTGGGGATGGCAGGGATTACGACCGACAGGGCGGGGAGGAAGATCGAGATCGAGAGGACCACAGGCGGAGGAATCCAGATAGCTTGCACAGGGAGGATCGCCTGCAGGGTGGAGGAGATCGACAAGATCTTGAAGGAGGCAGGCATCAGGAACGCGGTTGTCAGAATATGGGGAGACGCAAGGAGGGAGGACATCTTGGGGGCACTTGAGCAAACGAAGAGCTACAAGCCCTCGCTGATCCTAATAAACAAAGTCGACGTATTCCCTGCAGCAACTCAAGAGTTCGAAAAGCTGACAGGGAGGGCGGCACTCGGGATCTCCGCACGGACAGGTGCAGGGCTTGCTAGCCTCGGCAGGGAGATTTTCAGGATGCTCGGCATAATCAGGGTCTATACAAAGGAGGTCGGGGGGGAGCCCGCCAAGAAGCCCATAGTGCTGAGGCAGGGTGCGAAGGTCATCGATGTGGCGAAGGTCGTCCACTCTCACCTGTATAAGAACTTCAAGATAGCAAGGATATGGGGACCGTCGGCAAAGTACGATGCCGAAAAGGTCGGGGCAGACCACGAGCTTAAGGATGGGGACATAGTCGAGATAAGGATAAAGTAGTTAGGCTGGTTTGTTTGGCAGATAAATCCTCGTTCTGGGGAAAGGATTATTTTGGGCAAGTAAGACGGTATATCGAAGGATGTTTGGCGCGGCTGGTGATGGCATATGGTCAGGATAGCGCAAATATCGTGCGGATCTGAGTATAGCGGCATTCAGGGAGAGATCGAGAAGGCGGCGAAGATCGTCGGGGGGCAGATATTCGTGCCCGAGGTCGACATATCAGAGATCAGGGCGATCGAGGACGAGCTAGGGTTCCATGTGGCTAGCCCAGGCCTTAGGGTAATGATGGCCAGGGCCAAGGCCATCGTGGAAGGCAGGGTCGATGCGGATGGCGTGTTCATAGCGACCTGCTTCAGGTGCGCCGAAGGCGCACTCGTCAGGAGTGTGGTGAGGAGGTACATCCAGAGCCAGACGAAGATCCCAGTGGTGACTTATTCATTCACTGAGAGGACCAAAGCGGGAGCCCTATTGCTGCGCATGGAGGCACTGGTCAACATAATAGACAAGAAGCCGCTATTCGCAAGGATGAAGCAGGAAGGCATAACCGCCGGGATTGACTCTGGCTCCACCACCACGAAGGCTGTTGTTATGAGGGATAACGAGATCATAGGCCACGGCTGGGTCCCAACAACTAGTGTGCTGGATTCGGGATCAACAGCGCTGAACCAAGCGCTCAAGGAGGCAGGAATTGACGAGTCCAAGCTAGAGGGAATCGGGGTCACAGGCTACGGCAGGACAATCCTGAAGGAGAGGTACAAGGCACAGCTGGCAATGGAGGAGGTTTCGACCTGCTCGAAAGGTGCGCTATTCCTGACCGACAAGCAGAGGGGGGATGCAACCGTAATAGACATCGGCGGCATGGACAACAAGGCGGTCACTCTTTACGACAGCATACCTGACAGCTTCACCGTGGGCGGAGTCTGTGCGGGTGCATCCGGAAGGTTCCTAGAGACGACTGCCAAGAGGCTCGGTGTCCCGATAGAGCAGTTTGGGGACCTTGCTCTGAAAGGGGACTGGAAGGCTGTGCCAATGAACGCGTACTGCATCGTCTTCGGGCTGCAGGATCTTGTCGCCGGTCTGGCCGGAGGGGCAAAGCCAGAGGATGCCGCAGCAGCTGCCTGCCACAGCGTGGCAGAGCAGGTCTTCGAGCAGCAGCTCCAGGAGATAGACATAAGGTACCCGATAATCCAGGTCGGATCGACGGCACTTGTTAAGGGGCTGGTCAAGGCACTCTCGGAGATACTCAGCGTTGAGATGATAGTCCCCAAAAAGCCTAACCTGATTGGTTGCGTCGGAGCAGCTGTGATGGTATCTGGGATGAAAGAGCTTGAGGAGACTAGGATATAACAGCAATGGATCCAGGGATGCGCAGACATGAAGCTAAGACCTGTCCCTAAGGGATACACGGCGGGCACACACAGGGAGGTCCCACCGGATAAGACGCTTGAGCTGGTAAGCAGAGTTAAGGAGAAGGCAGGCATCACTAGGGTTGCGGAAATAACAGGGCTTGATCGCATCGGGATACCAATCTTCACTTCGATAAGGCCGATGGCGTCACAAGGGGCGGTCACTGTCTACACAGGGAAGGGATGCTCGCAGGAGGAGGCAGAGGTATCGGCAATAATGGAAGGAATCGAGAGGTTCTCTGCAGAGCCGAGGGGCTTCAGCCTTGTAAGGGGGGCTTACAGGGATCTCGTCATAGAGAGGGAAGCGCTGGATCCAAATCTGCTGATACTTCCCCGAAGGTACCCGCCTTCAGAGGAGATAGAGTGGGTCGAGGGGCACTCGCTCACAAGGGGAGTTCCAATACTTGTCCCGGCAGAGGCAGTTTTCCACCCTTACAGCAGGAACAATCAGCTCTTCCGCACAAATACCAACGGACTCGCCGTAGGCAATGCGCTGGAGGAGGCCATTGTGCACGGGCTCATGGAGGTCATTGAGAGGGATGCGTGGTCCCTCTTCGAGGCAGGGAGGATGCAAGGGAGGGACCTCGAGCTTACAGGCTGCCGCAGCCCAATGGTCAAAAGCATGCTGGAAAAGCTCGGGAAAGCGGGCATAGCGGTCTATGCGAAGGACATCACCTCTGATGTTGGGATTCCAACAGTGGCAGTGGCTATTGACGACGAGCTGACGAAGGATCCTGCACTCCTCTCCCTGGGCGTTGGGACGCACCTAGTGGCTGAGATCGCGGCGGTCAGGGGTCTGACCGAGGCAGTCCAAAGCAGGCTAACCACAATCCATGGGACGAGGGAGGATACCGTGAAGGCCGAATTCGCTAGGAGGATAGGCTACGAAAGGATGAAGAGGATAAACAGAAGGTGGTTCTCCCCATCCCCTGAAAAGGTCAGCCTTGACGATTTGAGCTCATTCTCGGGGAAGGATTTCCTTGAGGACATCAGGTACACACTCGAGAGGCTAAGGGGTGCAGGGCTACGAGAGGCGATAGCTGTAGACCTCACGCGGGAAGATGCAGGGATACCCGCGGTCCGGGTGATAGTTCCCGGGCTAGAGGTATATGCGCTGGACAAGGAGAGAGCCGGGAAAAGGCTATCTGCGCACTCAGGAGCCAAGCATTTTAGCATGGGGGGTTCCAGAGCTAGCGGACAGCGGTGCGCAGGATGAGGGTTGTTGTATTCCTCGGACCAAGTCTAACATGGGAAGAGGCTCGGAGGATCCTAAGCGATGCGGAATACCTACCTCCGGCAGCCAGAGGAGATATAATTAGGGCTGCCGAAGCCGGTGCAAATGCCATAGCCCTGATCGACGGGGTTTTCTACCAGCAGGCAGCAGTCTCTCATAGGGAAATACTAAAAGCAATGGATATTGGGGCTAAGGTCTTCGGCGGCTCCAGCATGGGAGCACTTAGGGCATCCGAACTGGATGTCTACGGCATGGTCGGAATCGGCACGATTTATGAATGGTACAAGTCAGGAAAGATAAGGTCTGACGATGAGGTCGCGCTCGCATTCCATCCAGAGAACCTCAGACCGATATCAGAGCCCCTTGTGAATGTCAGGGCGACGCTTGAGAAGGCGCGTTCTTCCGGGCACATAACCCAAGAAGAGCTTGAAATAATACTCGTTGCGGCTAAGGAAGTCCCCTTCCAGCTGAGAAACTACGCCAGAATACTCCAAAGAGCAGTTCGTGGAGGGCTCTGCAGCTTGAGGGCAGGGGAGATTTTGGAGCTGCTCAAAAAGGTGCGGACGGATCTCAAGAAGGAAGACGCGATCAAAGTTCTCGAAGGGATCAAGGAATGGCAAAGACTCCGATGTTGCTGAATGCGATGGAGCAGAGAGGGTCTAAAAAGAAATGATTGATCCTCTAAGGATTACTTTGTAATAACTACAAAGATAAATACAGCGGTTTTCAAAATAGGTTGTCTTTAGGGTGTAGGGTACGATGGACGTTCCTTTACTAGAAATCAGGAATGTGTCAAAGTCCTTTGATGGGAACAAAGTACTTGAGGATGTCTCTCTCACTGTAGAAGAAGGCGAAAGAGTCGGCATCATAGGTAAGAGCGGATCCGGGAAGACTGTGTTGCTATCAATGCTTAAGGGGATGAGGGAGTACAAGCCAGATTCTGGACGGATAGTTTTCCATGTGGCTGTATGCGAACATTGCCAGACAGTAGAAGGGCCGAGTTGGGCAAACAAGAAGTGCCCCAATTGCTGTTCGCACTGCCAAAAAGACATGGAGATGGTGGATGTAGACATTTATGGTGATGATCCGAAGACCAAATGGCTTAGGCAGCGGATAGCGATAATGTTCCAGAGGACCTTTGCGCTTTATGGCAGCCTTACGGTCTACGAAAACCTGGTGGAGGCGCTCAACAAAGTTTCTTCGGAGGATGTGAGCAAGAAGGCGCTCGAGATAGCAAAGGACATAGGTCTGGCAAATAGGCTACTGCATGCGGCAAGGGACTTGAGCGGAGGCGAGAAGCAGAGGGTTGTCCTCGGGAGGCAATTGGCGGTCAAGCCTTTGCTCCTGCTAGCTGACGAGCCCACGGGAACCCTAGACCCACTTAATGCGGAGATGATCTACAAGATAATAAAGAGGGAAACTGGTCGGGGCAAAAGCACGCTTCTGGTCACTTCTCACCTCCCAGGTGCAATAGAGGAGCTATGTGAAAAAGCAGTACTGCTCGAGGGGGGGAAGATTGCTGCGGAAGGAGACCCCAAGGAAGTTGCTGCCAAGTTTTTGTCCAGGCTATCCCCCGGCGAGATCCCGAAGCCGCCAGAGCTCGGGGATGTCATACTTAGGGTGAAGGACCTAAAGAAGCACTACTTCTCGATAGACAAGGGGGTTGTAAAGGCTCTGGACGGGGTCACTTTCGAGGTGAGGGAGAGGCAGATCTTCGGAATAATAGGGCTGAGCGGAGCAGGCAAGACCACGCTCTGCAGGGCTATAGTCGGCGTTACGCAACCCACATCGGGCACGATCGAGCTCAAGATCGGCGAGGAATGGGTCAACATGCTTGAGCCCGGACCAATGGGAAGGGGCAGGGCCACGCCTTTCATAGGGCTACTGCACCAGGAGTATGCGCTTTATCCGCACAGGACCGTACAGGAGAACCTTACGGATGCGATAGGCCTCGAGCTCCCTGACGAGTTCGCCAGGTTCAAGGCACAGAGCGTGCTCACGGCAGCTGGATTCGACGAAGACACGATCGAGAGGACCCTCTCGAAGTATCCAGACGAACTCAGCGAGGGGGAGAGGCACAGGGTAGCCCTCGCGCAGGTGCTGATAAAGGAGCCTATCGTAGTGCTATTGGATGAGCCATCCGGCACGATGGACCCGATAACCCAGCAGGACGTGGCGAGGTCGATAAAGAACGCTAGGAACGAGCTCGGCCAGACTTTTGTGATAATATCCCACGACATGGGGTTCGTTGAAAACACTTGCGAAGATGCGATACTGATGAGGAACGGGAAAATCGTCAGCAGGGGAAAGCCCTCAGACGTTGCGAAAGAGCTGACGCCTGAGGAGAAAAACGAGCTAATGAATTCCAAAAACGGACTCCTTTGAGAGGTCCATAAAGATTTTGCGGTCGCTCCCGAGGCTTACATCTATCTTTTTTGTATCATTGAATTTCCCCACAACACTGGCGGAAAAACCGGCTTCGTGCAGCTTCGGCACCAGCAGCTCATCGTCAGACGCAAATATGAAGCCCATTGCAGGGTAGGATACGAACCACTCGGAGATGGCAGTCCCCTCGGGCCTGGGTATCTTTCCAACGTCGACTTCAGCCCCGACCGAGCTCGCTTCGCACAGCATGGCTAGGCTTCCGAGAATGCCAGGGGCACTTATATCCCTTGAAGCCTTGACCTGGCCCGACTCGACGGCGGATATAATTGAGTCGATCATCCTCCCAAGCTCCGAGCGGCCCTTTTTGAGAGTGCTGTCGAAGCACTTCACCCACCCCTTTACCCCGAAGGACCCTTCGAGGTCGATCGCCATTACAATGCTGTCGCCTGGGCGGGCTGTGTTTCCCCTTGCCACGCGCCTTGCGATTCCCACCACAGCTGCGTCAATAGCCTCATAAGAGGAGTCAGGATGGGTGTGCCCCTTCAGGAGCTTCAAACCGTATTTTTCCAGCCCTGCCTTTATGCCTTGGGCCATCTTAAGCCTGCTATCCTTGCTCCCGGACATCACGTTCACATAACCCATCGGCCTGGCTCCTTTAACTACCACATCGTTGACATTAACAAGCACCGAATAGTATCCGGCAAACCAAGGGTCGGACTTCACCAAATCTTCGGTTATGCCATCAGTGGAAACCACGAGGGTAACATCCCCGAGATCTATAAATCCGGCGTCATCGTATTCGTGCTCCCCAAGGATCGCTGTGATCTCGCCTATCTCGATTTTCCTCTTCAGACCCTTGAAATTCTTCGCGACATCGACGATGTTCGAGAGACTCTCCAATCCCATCCCTCAGGTTAATAGGAAAGAGGAGAGATCAATATATAATA
>CALGKV010000146.1 GCA_937930465.1 Methanosuratincolales archaeon
AAGGTCTATGGCTTCTGCGACTCCACTAGCCTTTATGCATCTCATAAGCAGCCTATCGATGCCTCCGAGCACGTCGCCGCTCTCAGAAAAATCGTAGAAATATACCTCAGACACCGCTGTCCCCGTCATAATGTTGCTCGAGGAGGATAAAAATACCTGCCTTTTCTGTGCCGCTAAAGCTGTCCCTTCAGCAAAACCTATTCATTTTAAATACCCGCTTCAGCCTGACTTAGTCTGATGGGTGTTTCCATTGCGCAGGCTCCAGTGCGGCGGGGTAATCTGGATTGACCTTGAAAAGCCGAAACGAGAAGAGGTGATTGACCTAGGAAAGCTCTACCCGTTCCATCCGCTCAACCTTGAGGACTGCCTCTCCAGGACACAGCTTACCAAGCTTGAGCGCCATGAAGACCACATCTTTCTGGTGGTGCGTTTCCCTGTGAAGTGTGGGGACCTTAGCTGTTCCCCGTCGCAGATCTCGTTTTTCTTGGGAAAGAACTACCTTGTCACAATCCATGACGGGAGCATCGCAGCGATAAAAGAAGTCTTCAACTCATGCAACACTCTTGTAAATCAGAACCAGAAGGTGACTTGGGATGGTGTCGGCTCCCTTTTCTATACAATCGTCAGCAAGATAGTCGACTCCCTGTTTCCAGTCATGGAAGGATTAATGGACCGCATCGAGGATCTCGAGGACAGGATATTCAGCGAGCAGCACGACGCGCTGTTTGAGGTAGCGAATTTGAGGAGGAGCGTCTCCGACCTTAGGAGGATAGTCTCACCGTTCAGGAAGGTTGTCGCTGACATCTCAATAGCGGTGAGCGAGGTTACAGGGGACGACCTGAGAGTTTACTTCGACGACGTGAAGGACAGGGTAGAACGGATATGGGAGCTCTCCGAGACCTGCAAGGAGCTAGTGGAGATCTTCAAGGACACCGACTTCACACTCTACCAGAGTCGAATGAATCGAGCCCTTGTCATCTTGACTGTGATATTCACGATCACTATCCCTGCCACTATAGTAGGCACATTCTACGGCATGAACATACCGATGCCCGGCTCTGCCGTGGAACCAACGGAGGGTCTGCCCACTTTCCTCGGACCATGGACTACTTTCATTTTCGTGCTTTTGATTTCCTTCTTGCCGGCCGTGCTGATGCTTGCATACTTCAAGAGGATCGGCTGGATGTGAGCCGGATATCCGTTCATGGGGTGCGAAATGTTGGCAACTGTTCTGATCACGGTTGAGTACGGCAAGGAGTCCAAAGCGGCTGTGGAGATCCTTGATTGCATCCTGCCTTTGGATCCTGGTGCCTCAATCAAACGCAGCGGATTCGGCGGGGTGCTAATCCTTGAGACCTCGATTGATCCGGACCGCGCAGCAGAGTCGATAGCTGGCTCGCTAAGCCGCCTGGTAAGGAGCTCGATCCCAGTCGATCAGCTTGTGAATTCGGCGATCTCAGAAATCGAAAAGACTGCGGCATCTTTGGTTAGGATCGGCTCCAAGATCGCGGTGAGGTGCAGGAGAAGGGGATCGGACTTGCCTTCACCAAAGGAAGTTGAATGCATTGTCGGTCGCAGACTTGCATGTCTTGGGTGCACTGTGGATCTCAAGGATCCTGATCATATAGTCAGAATAGAGATAATAGGTGAGGTGACTGCTATATCCGTCAGACCTCCCAACAGGTCTGTATTCAAAACATGCACCTCGAAGGTGAATTACACGTGAGCAGAATTGGAATCGGAAAGATACCGAACTCGGTTCTAAAGAGGATCGTATTCAGTCAGATTGGGGTGAGCGACCCCGATGTGCTGGTTGGTCCTGGCATCGGTGAAGACGCTGCAATAATAATGCATCGCGGAGAGAAAATAGCCTTCAAGTCAGACCCGATAACAGGATCAGCCGAGGAAGTAGGGGTTCTTGCTGTCTACATCAACGCCAATGACATAGCATCAAGGGGTGCGGTGCCGCGGTGGTTCTTGGGGTGCATACTCCTTCCTCCGGGCAGCTCCGAGTCGGATCTGGACAGGATCTGTAGGCAGATCGACTCTGCGGCAAAGGAGCTCAGCATTGCCGTTGTGGGCGGGCACACAGAGGTCACGGACGGGACTACTCGCCCAATAGTGGTCGGATCAATGATTGGCGTGACGAAGAACAGCAGGTTCATATCTACAGGAGGGTGCTCGCCTGGTGATGCCTTGTACATGACCAAGGCTGCCGGGATAGAGGGGACAGTGATACTTTCCTCAGAGCCGCGGCTCATAAAAAGCCTGGGCGAGGGATTCGCGAAGAGGTGCAAGTCGATGCTGCCGGAAGTGAAGGTCGTTAGCGAGTGCATGCTGCTCGCCGACCAGGAAGGGGTGACCTCGATGCACGATGTCACCGAAGGCGGAATACTCGGATGTGCCTGGGAGATCGCTGAGGCTTCATCGTCAGGCATCCTCATCGACCTATCTTGCGTCAGGGTCCTTGAGGAGACGCGGCTGCTGTGTGCCGAACTTGGTCTTGATCCGTTCAGGCTGATGGGCTCGGGTTCTGTCCTGTTTACGGTAAGGCCTGGATGGGAGGCCTCGGTTGAGAAGTCACTGTCGGATTCAGGGATCCCTTATTCTAGGATAGGGGTGATCAGGCGGGCGCACGAGGGCAGGGAGTTCAGGGATCTGGACGGGCGGCTCCTCAGCATACCTCCCCCGGGAAGTGATGAGCTATGGCGTGCCCTTGCTGATGGATAATAATTTCGGTAATCTCTCCGAAAAAATTCTTTTCTAAGGGACAAAAATCATAAATTACCCTGAAACTATTTCTGATCAGGTATCCCCTTTGGCATACGACATAATCTCAGGCGAGATCGGGCGGCCGAGTGTCTTCAAAGACGAGTCTAAGCTTTTCCCTGATCACGTCCCAATGAACCTGGTCCACAGGGAACCGCAGCTCAGGTCCTTGAGCAGGGCATTCAGGGCAATCCTCGAGACCCCGGGGGCCATCTCGCAAAAGGTCACCCTCGTCGGTGATGTTGGGGTCGGGAAGACGGCAGTTGCGAAGCGTTTCGGCTCTACCCTTGAGTCCATTGCAAAGGAGAGGGGCATCGACCTGAGGTATGTGCACGTCAACTGCTACAAGGATAGGACGCTCTTCCTCGTCGTGAAAAAAGTAACCCAGCACATCATCCCGGCGATCCCGGACAGGGGTTTTTCTGCGCAAGAACTATTCGAGACGCTCTGGAACACGCTAGAGGACGAAGGCATTTACCTGCTTCTGGCGCTTGACGAGATCGACTTCCTTATCTCTGTGGCAGGGGAGAAGGAAGCTCCGCTCTACTTCCTCTCAAGGGCGACCGACGAATTCCTCAACCGGAAGCAGCGTATGAGCCTCATCCTGGTCACCAGGAACTTGGACTTCATTGCCGGGCTGGACAAGAGCGTACAGAGCACGCTGCTGCACAACGTCATAAGGTTCGAGAACTATTCTGCAGCCCAGCTGTACGACATCATCCGCCTAAGGAGTATGGAATCACTCAAGGAAGGGGCAATCGACGATGATGTGCTTCTAATGATATCCGACATGGCTTCGCCGCGGGGAGATGCTCGGTACGCACTCGAGCTCCTATGGAGGGCAGGCAAGTACGCCGATTCTGAAGCCTCTAACAGGGTGCTGCCTGAGCATGTGAGAAAAGCCCAGCTGGACGTCTCGCAGTTCCCGATGCAGATCGTGCTCGATCTGCCCCTCCACGAGAGGTTATTCCTCCTCTCCGTAGCAAAGGCGCTTAAGAAGACCAAATCTGCATACGTCACAATGGGGGAGGTCGAAGCCTCTTACCGAATCCTCTGCGAGGACATGAAAGTCGAAGCAAGGAAGCACACGCAGTTCTGGGAGTATCTCCAGAACCTGAAGAACCTTGGGATACTACATACAAAGATATCCGGAGCAGGTTTCAGGGGTAAGACAACACTCATAGGGATGCTGAGCCTTTCTGTTGAGGCTGTGGAGAAGAACCTCTCGGCGGTGTTGAAATGATGTCTGTCGAAGAAATATTCTCTTCAAAAGGTAGGGTGAAGGTTTTGAGGGCGCTCGCGGAGAGCGGGGAGATGAATATATCAGAGATCACCCGAAGGACAAAACTTAACCACACTACCACCTCTACACACCTTGAGCAGCTCTGCAAGATTGGGGTAGTTGAGGAGAAGAGGTTTGGCAGGGTCAGGATCTTCAGATTCAAGAAAGATGACCCGCGTGGCTGGGCGATCCAAACACTCTTCAACTCATTCTTAAAGCGGGGTCAGAAAGCATGAGCGTCAAGATGGTCGATGTAGGAGAGAAGCCTCCAGTACTGAGGATCGCAGTTGCAGGCGGTTCGATAAAGCTAAAGCCAAAAACTGTCGATCTGATCAAATCCAGTTCGATAGAGAAGGGGGACGTCTTGGCTGTGGCGAGGGTCGCTGCGATCCAGGCAGTCAAGAGGACCTCTGAGAGCATACCTCTCTGCCACCCAATACCGGTCGACCACGTTTCTGTCGATTTCACGATCGGATCAGATTGCATCGGGTGCACGGTCCGGGTCAGGGCAGTTGCCAAGACAGGTGTGGAGATGGAAGCCCTCTGTGGCGTTTCTGCTGCTCTACTCACAATTTGGGACATGACCAAGAAGTACGAGAAGGACGAGAAAGGACAATACCCAGAGACGTTTATCAGTGAGATCCGCGTCCTCAATAAGCACAAGGGGGAACTGGGCAATGCACAATGCTGATCACCATGAGGGCCTTCCCAAGAGTCTAAATTTCATGGTGATCGTGACCAGCGACACAATCGTGGCTGCCAGGGACAAGGGGCAGCCTTACCAGGACATAAGCGGGGATGTGGCACTTTCGCTGATCCTCAGCCACGGCTTCAAAGTTTCAAAAAGGATCTACATCCCTAACAGGATTGAGGTAATTTTGAGGGAAGTTAAGTTAGGCACA
>CALGKV010000147.1 GCA_937930465.1 Methanosuratincolales archaeon
ATCTACGCCGAGATCGAGAGGGGCGAATTCCCGAGGATAAGGATACCCAGCAGGACGACTTCTAACATAGTCTTCGACGAGGAGCTCGGTCAGTTCGTTCTCGGGGATCAGAGGTCGCTCAGGTCAGCCGCCAACATAAAGCAGATCAGGTCGCTAACGCAGCTCCTCTGGGTTGCTTCATTCGCGAAGAGGCTAGTCTCGGAGGAGAAGAGCAGCACCCTCAGGGACCTCTACTACCACTCGCTGAACTACGGCATAAAGTTCAGGGACCAGACCGAGTCGGACGACACGGTGACAGACCTTGAGACGCTCCTCGGGGAGCCCAGGGAGGGCTTCAACATATTCCCCAAGGAGAGGTCTGCTATCTTCGGCGACCTTGAGATAGAGTACACTACTCCCGAGACCCACAAGGGCAGGAGGGTTAACCTCGGCTCTAACCCGGACGGGGTGATGGTGGGGCTCTCTGTCGCCCAGGCGGACTTCTTGTCATGCAAGGCGGACAAGGTCTTCGTGATCGAGAAGAATGCAGTCTTCAGGAGGTTCATAGAGGAGAGGGTATACGACAAGTTCAACGCAATACTTATAGACACGGCGGGGCAGGCTCCGAGGCTTGCGAGGCTGCTAATCCGCAGGCTTAACCAGGAGCTTGGGCTCCCGGTGTACCTGCTCACTGACGCGGATCCATGGGGAATGCACATCGCAATGGTGATCATAAGGGGATCCGCCAATGCGGCGCACCTACGGGAGCTGACTACGGTGAAGGCGAAGTGGGTCGGGCTCTGGGCGACTGACATCAAGAGGTTCAGCCTGCCTTCGTTCCCGCTGACAAAGCTGGATGAGGAGAGGATCAGGCTGCTCGAGGAGGACATGAGGTACAGGGACTTCGAGTGGCAGAGCGAGCTCCAGGAGTTCAAGAAGACAAAAAGGCGGGCTGAACTCGAGGCATTCAGCGCGCACGGACTCACCGCGATAGTGGACAAGTACCTGCCAAAGAAGCTCAAGATGATAGAGGAGAGCTAGACAAGACGGATTTTTAATTATCTAGAAGCTGGATTTCTAACCAACGCTCAATAGGCAGATGCTTGAGCTGCGGGCTCTTTTTTAATTATGATGTGGAAAAATCAGTTGAACTTGAAAAATTAGTTCTACTAACAAATATGATTTGCATTGGCAAAAAGTTTAACTATCCTAATTAGTTAAAAATAAAGGGTGAAGATGGTTGGCTGTAGCCCTTAAGATCCGTAGGAAGGGCATTTTAATCATACCAAAAAGGCTGAGGGAAGAGGTCAATATAAAAGAGGGGGAAGAGGTTTCCGTTGAGGTTAAGGACGGGGCGTTATTGATCAGACCTCTGAGACCGATTGTGGTGGACGTGGATCCCAACATAGTGGATGAATTGCTAAGAGAAGAAGATGCTCTGGAAAGGGCGGATTATTGATGAGTTCTCGGCGCGGCAAGATCGTCCCGGATACAGGGGTCCTCTCGGAGTACGTCATCAAGGGGGCACCTTTCAGAGGCAAAGTAGAGGAACTCTTCAGGCTAGCTGCGGATAATAAACTCGAGATACTCATTGGGCACCTGACTATCAGCGAAACGCTGTATGTTGTTTCTAGGATATACCAAGAAGCCTCGGTAAAAGAGCCCAACAATGAGGCGCTTAATTTCATTTCCTGGGTCAAGTCCAAGTGCAAAGTGATAAAAATGACTGAAGAAATTTCGATAAATGCAGGAGAGCTGAAAAAGAGGCTTAGAATCGCCCTTCCAGACTGCTATGTCATTGCATCTGCAAATATACACGGAGGGGTTCCGCTCTTTAGGAAGGTCGAATCTGAGATGTTGTCTTGCGAGAAGCATCTGAGGAGCGCAGGTGTGAAGTTCCTCCAAGATGAGGACTGGTTTCTACCATAATAATTCATAGACTAAAGTGTAAAGAAAATAACTTTGAATCGCCAAGAAGGCAACAAAAAAGATTAATATGCATCCCTATTGCTCATCTATAGAGCCGCGGTAGCTCAGCTCGGTAGAGCGACGGGCTGTTAACCCGTTGGTCGAAGGTTCGAGTCCTTCCCGCGGCGCCAAAAAAGCATATACGCAATTCTTTTACCTTTCGAAAATACATGGTTTAGCAATTAAAAGGTGCACAAGCATGGAAGGGAAGGTCCCGAAAGAGGTCGCCACTACGATACTCTTGACCGTATTCAAGTCAGGGGAACTCACGATGACCGAGCTGCACGAGAGGACGAAATTCAGCACGATCACAGTATTGAACCACGTGAATGCTTTGCTCGATTCAGGGCTGATAGAGGAGGAAAGGGTAGGCAACTTCCCGAAGAAAAGGGTTCTGAGGGTCAGCCAAGAGGGAAAGAGGATAGCATCCCTTCTGAACCTCGCGGACATTTCTGGGTTTGGGGGCGCTGACCTCATCGAGATTGGCGCTAAGGCTGGGAGGGTGGCTGCCTACCAGGAGGGCATCACCTCGATCAGGAAGGCTGGCGCCACAAAGGAGTGGCTCGTCGCCGAGTTCTTCCTTAAGGGGATCGGAGGGCTCGCAGGCGGGATAGCCTTGGCAGCGAAGGGGCTTCCCGATGCGCTCGCAGTGGAGAGGGATGCTATGAAGGAATGGTCCAAGAGGCTTGAGATGCACTATGCGGAGGGGCAGAAGCGCTTGGGCGCGGGGGATCTCAACGGGGGCATCGCCATAGTATCCAAAGCGGTCAGTGAGTTCGGTGGCGCTTCCAAAGTCTTTGGAGAAGCAGCGAGAAAACTAAAGGAGATGAGGCTCGAGGAGCTTGCGAACTACATCGAGTTCCTTGCTCCGAAGCAGACCCAAAAGGAATAAATTTCACAACTATAATTCCAAATTCGGGGGCCCGTAGCTTAGTCCGGCCATAGCGACAGACTCATAATCTGTTGGTCGAGGGTTCGAGTCCCTCCGGGCCCATCATGTTAAACAAAAATCATTGGATCTTTTATCGTTTATTGGCGGCATTCGATTTCCTAATGTCCCAAACAATCTGCATAATTTCTCCACTCATCCTTTCCCATGAGAGACCCTTTGCAAAGGCATTTCCTCTTTCGGAAATTCTTTCTCGAATGGACTTGTTCTCGATTAGAGTTTCAATTCCCCTTGCCAGCTGATCTGGGTCGCCTTCCCTAACTATTAGTGCCCGCTCTTCGTCTGCTACTCCAGTCTCTTTGAATATCCTGGTACAAACCACGGGCAATTTGTATCGGTAGGCTTCAGTAATCGTAATCCCCCACCCTTCCTCGCCTATCGAAGGTTGTACGTATACATCGGCCATTCGATAGTACATCTTTAGTTCTTCGTCCGTCACGCGATCTGTAAAAACAACATCACTTATATCATATTTTTCTTTGTACTTTTTTAGCTTTTGGAAGTACCCACGATTTTCTTTCGATATCGCCCCGACTAAGTACAATTTTGCAGGATATTTTTCTCTGATTGTGCGGAATGCCTCCAATAGAATGTTGAGTCCCTTATTCGGGGCCACTCTTGCAACACAGAGAATGTTGATGCCATCATGTGAAATAGGGGGCGCAGGGTCTTCCAAGTCAACGCCTTCGTTGACTATCCTAATTTTTTCAATTGGAACCTCTAGGTTTTCATGCAAATCACGCATTGCTAATTTTGATGGAACAATAATTATTTTTGATTTTTTGGTAACTAGCTGTAGAATTTTTACTCTGAAGAAATGCTTGAACGGGTTTCTTTTGGCATGCTCAGAATGGAATAGGCCAACATCATGTATTATTGAAATCCATGGTACCTTCAAAAGTAGAGGTGAGAATTCTGCCCAGTACTGATTGACTAGGCAAACATCAGGTTTGAGAGAATTGATTTTTGTTGAGGCAAAGAAAGAGAACAGGATCTGAGTGATGAATGGCATTCTAGGAAGCTTGATTTGAA
>CALGKV010000148.1 GCA_937930465.1 Methanosuratincolales archaeon
CCCCCTATGCCTCGCGGCATCGCGGTTCCACATGGAGGGTGGAGTTTCCTCAGACCCAGATGGGTCCGTCGGTCGCCCGCCAACTCGCCCCCTTAAGATTACGCAGTCTATGATAAATCCTTTCCTTCCTTACCCTTCCTCCCCTTCGTTCCATTTGGAACAAAATCCTTAAGTATTATCATTATCAACAAAAATAACACGATTGATATGCACATACCCGACGGATTCCTTTCTTTGCCGATGATAGCTGTTACTTATGCAGCGGCCATATCCGGGTTGGCAATCTCTTTCAGGAAGGTTAAGGGGAAGGTAGACGAGCGCCTAATCCCGATGATGGCACTTCTGACGGCACTCTTCTTCGCCGTTCAGATGGTTAACTACCCTATCATCGGTGGGACCACTGCACACCTGATGGGCGCGCCTGCCTTGGGCATTCTCTTAGGTCCGTGGCTCGGGAGCATATCGATGACCGTCATCCTCGTGCTCCAGTGTTTCTTATTCGCAGACGGGGGAGTGACTGCTCTTGGCGCAAACATTCTGAACATGGCAATAATCGGGGTGATGGTGCCTTATGCCTTTTACTCCCTATTCTCCAAAAAGGCAGAGCGAGGGGCAGTTGGTCTCGGGATCTTCATTGGCGCGTTCCTTGGCGACGTGCTGGGCGCTGTTGCTGCAGGTCTTGAGCTTGGTCTTTCCGCCCCCATTTTCCAGTATGGGGTCTCCATAGCAATCCCGGCGATGGGTATACATCACGCTGTGATCGGTCTTGCGGAAGGTTTTGTCACCCTTATAGTCGTCTACAGCACTGTGAAGCTCAGACCTTCCATAACGGCTCTCAACAGAGGTCTTTCAGTTCTGATTCCTTCTTCGGGTGGTGTAAAGGAATGAGTGAAATTCTTGTTGAAAGGGTTGACGGCGGCAGACCGAAGCGTTCGGACAAAAAAGGGATCTTTGCAGAGCTAGCCCTAGCAGCAGTTTTAGTAGCGCTGGGCACTTTCGTCTTCTCGGAATCGGTTGAAACTCTTGACGTCAAGGCAGAGGAGCTGGGTCTTGAAGGCTTCTCCCTGCTCCCTGCGCCGTTCCCAGAGTATTCTGTGCCAGGCATGGAGGATCCGCTAATGACCTTCTTGCTCGGATTGAGCTCAGTTGTGCTCGTCTTAGTGGTGGCATTCATGGTTGGACGGTTCTTGTCCTCGACACACAGGGCCGGGGGCGTTTCTTCAGCTTGAGGGGCGCTCCGATCTCAGTGAAGGGGCTTCTCTCTGGGCTTGAGTCCCTGCTCTACGTCGAGGAGAGCGTTTCGCATGGAGGAGTCCTTGGCAAGATCGACCCTCTGATAAGAAACGTCTCGCTCGTCTCGATCATCGTCGCCTCGCTGGTCACGCATTCGATCTTTACGTTGTCTTTGATGTTTCTGCTCTTGGCGATATTGGTCGCTTTCTCAAGGGTCCCGCTCAGGAGTTACTTGCTTAAAACCTCGGTTATTCCCCTTTTCTCTCTCATAATAGCGATACCGATACCATTCATTACCCCTGGGATCCTTCTTTGGTCCGCGAGCGTCGGTCCCTTCTTGTTGGCGATGAGTTACGAGGGGATAATTAGAGTTGCAGAGTTCGTCCTGAGGGTGTGGTTGTGCGTGGGCGTGGCAACCCTGATCACTCTCATAAGCGGCATAAACGGGCTGGTCTCGTTCTTAGGCTCTATCGGGCTGCCTGGATTGTTCACACAAACGCTTTCGCTCACATACCGGTATGTCTTCCTCACCATAGATGAGTCCATGCGAATGCTTATGGCTAGGGAATCCAGGACCTTCAAGAAGCGCAGTCGCCTGAGTCTGGAAGAGCTGAGGGGGCTATCCGGAGTGATAACCGCTCTGCTCGTCAGGGTTCACGAACGATCCGATAGGGTCTACTTGGCAATGCGGGCCCGGGGGTTCTCAATCGCATCGTCCCCACGCCCGTGCAAGTGGCGCCCAAAGCCTTCAGACATGTCATTTTTGGTCCTCGTATCCTCTTTTCTCCTAATCATCCTCAGTATCCAGGTGTAGCCCTTGCAGGAAAAGATCATCGAGGTTGAAGATGTTAACTACCGGTATTCTGCAAACCTAGAGGCAGTAAGGTGCATATCTTTCGAGGTCAAGAGGGGCGAGAGCGTGGGTATCCTCGGCCCCAACGGCGCAGGCAAGTCTACGCTTGCGATGTTGCTCGCAGGGCTCTTTTTACCGACCATTGGGGATGTGAAGGTATTCGGGGTCTCAACGAGATCAAAGGAGTTCGAACACGTGAGGCCGAGGATCGGCATAGTTTTCCAAGACCCGGACGATCAGCTCTTCAACAATACAGTGATAGACGACGTCTCGTATTCACTAAGGAATCTTGGCGTCGACAAGGAGTCCGCTAACAGGCGTTCGATGAAAACACTCGAACTGCTCGGGATTGCCCACCTGAAGGATCGCTCTCCCCACCGCCTAAGCTATGGGGAAAAGAAGCGCGTCTCGATAGCTGCCGCGCTAGTCAACTCTCCGGAGCTGCTCATCCTCGACGAGCCGACAGCCAACCTCGACCTCAGGTCTAGGAGGAGCCTCGTTGAACTGGTGAACCTCCTAAACAAGCAGGGTCTGACCCTGATAATCTCCACACACGACGTGGATGCACTCCCAGAACTCGTTGAAAGGGTCTTAATAATGGAAAGTGGCAAGATAGTCTCGGAAGGACCTTTAAAGTCAATAATCGCTGATGAGCAGCTCCTTGGTAAAGCCTCTCTGGAGCCCCCTGCGATCTCGCGCCTCTTCATTAGGCTCAAGGCAATAGGGCTTGTTCAGGAAGTGCCTTCTAACTTGGAGGATGCTTTTCTATTCTTGGAAAAAAAACTTTCCAGTAAAAGCGGTTCTTGAGCTG
>CALGKV010000149.1 GCA_937930465.1 Methanosuratincolales archaeon
CGATTTCTTTCCAAAATTTGCTCCGCCCCCTCAGTGCAGCATTGGTACAGGATCAGCGGGGACCTCCTCTCTCTGCACAGTTGGAATTATGACCCTGTACAATCAAGAGTGAGGGCAACCAAGGAGTTCTACAGGAAGACAGGCGAAAGCGGATCACTTTCGTTTTTGACTAGGATCGAGCAGGAATACTCCCTCCGTGGAATCGCTGACTATGTTCAAGCCTTGGAAGCGGCCGGATGGCAGACGAAATTTGTTTTGGAAGACTCATTTGACTTGATGCATATCTATAATTACAACGATCCTTGGTGGTTGTTCAGCTCGCTCTTCGTGGCGAGCCTTCCTTGAGTTCCATTGAGTTACGCTTAACTCCTCGTTCCAGACTTGAATTCTTTGTTTTCCCTCATGGAGAGTGTTCAACAGTAAGCCTTAAAAATCATCTATTTTCCAATATTTGTAAAGGTCTTGACATTGGGGAGCAGCCTAATCCATAGCAAAGAAGCGCAGGCCATACTCAAGGCACTGAAGGAGGGTGCAGTAGCAGAGTTCAGGCCTGAGGTTGCATTCTCCAAGGGGGTTTACTATCCTGACGCCTGCCGGATCGCTGGAGTAGGACCCAGCGATTCAGTGGGGATGATGGAGCGCCTTTCCAAGGCTGGGGTGCTCGAGCCCAAGCGATCCGAGAACCTGCTCATGTGCCCCTCTTGCGGTTCGCACAGGTTCCTTGTGCAGATGCGGTGCCAGAGTTGCGGCTCGATGGACATCGAAAGGACGAATATGATTGAGCACCTGAAATGCGGTAATATCGACTCGGAAGACGCCTTCAGGAAGGGCAGTGATCTAGTCTGCCCCAAGTGCGGAAAGGCCCTTAAAGCCATCGGGGTAGACTACAGGAGGCATGGGCCGCTGTACCGGTGCAGCTCATGCGGCAAATTCGAGCAGAGCCCCGAAAAGCGCTTCCGGTGCAGCGAGGGGCACTTTGCCTCTGAAGGGGAGCTGGAGATCCGGCTGGTCCAGACTTATTTTGTCGCAGAGGGCGCGCAGCAGATAATAGAGCGTGAGCTGATTGACATCCAAGGGCTTGTCGAGGAGCTCAGGTCCAAAGGAATCCACGCGGAGGCGCCGGCCAGATTGGTCGGACAGAGCGGCGTGGAGCATGATTTCGATCTTGCTGCGTTCAGGAACGGGCCAGGATCGGTCCCATATTTGACTGTCAGCGTATCCGTCTCCGACAGGCCTACAGACTCGATTTCGGTCTTGGCAGTAATGGCAAAAGCGATAGACATACGCCCGGATTTCACACTCTTGGCTGCCGTCCCTGGGATCGACGAAGCCGGCAGGGCGCTGGCAAGGAGCTATCGAATAGAGCTTGTCGAGTCGGAAACCGCGACTGATCTCTTGCAGAAGCTGCGATCTGCAGTCTTTTCATTGCCCAGCAAGGGGACGCATATAAAGGAAGCCGAATCCCATGCGTACTGAGCCCGGTGAGTAGAGTCTTGGCATTAGAAAATGTCGGCAAAAGCGATCTTGGTGAGGCACATCGGAGCTCTCTCGAGATCGCCTTGGCTGCTTTGGCCTTCTTGGTCATGCTGCCCTTGCTCCTGCTGAGCCCTTCGCTGGTGACCTGGCTCTCAGTAGCCTTGGCTCTGGCTGTTACCGTTTACTTCTTCGTCATCCTCAGGGCTGCTAGCCGAAACCCTAAAATCCGCGCGCCCCCGCTCTTCGTCCTGGCCCTTTTCATGCTGCCTTTCATTTTCGCGGTCTCCTTCTGGTTAGAGGCTTATGATCTCACAAGATCAATTTCGCTTTCGGTAGTGGCTCTTGGCCTCATTTTCACATTCTGGACGAACTTCTTTGCAGTACCGCTCGCGATCTACCATAAGAGGCTCGAGCGCATGGAGCCTCCGCTCAGGGATTCCCCGCTGGTCAGCATCATAGTCCCGGCTTTCAACGAGGAAAGGGTCATAGCGAGGTCTATCGAATCGCTTGTCGAGGCTGACTATCCAAACAAGGAGATAATCGTGGTCGATGATGGATCCACCGACAACACCTTCGCAATAGCCTCCTCATACGGACGCCTCGGCGTCAAAGTCTACAGGAAGGAAAACGGGGGCAAGCACTCGGCACTTAACTACGGTATAAGGCTCTCTGCCGGGGATATAATAGTCACGGTAGACGCTGACAGCATAATAGCTAGGGGTGCGGTAAGGGCCCTGGTGAGGAAATTCCAGGATGATGCGGTGAATGCAGTGTGCGGCAACATAAAGGTGCTCAACAGGATCAACTGGGTCACTAGGTGCCAAGCGCTGGAGTACATTGCTGGGATCAACATCTTCAGGCGGGCATTCGATCTCTTCGGGGCGGTGGCTGTGGTTCCGGGAGCGCTCGGGGCATACAGGAGGTCTGTCCTCGAAGAGGGGGGCTTTTACGACCCTGACACGATAGTTGAGGACTTCGACACCACAATAAAGACGCTCAAGTCAGGGAAGATTGTCCAAGCATCCTCGGACGCAATCGCTTACACCGAGGCTCCGGTGGGTTTGGGTGACCTCTACCGCCAGCGGATGCGATGGTACAGGGGGAACTTCCAGACCATTTGGAAGCATAGGGACGCATTCCTTAACTCCCGATACGGCTTCCTCTACCAGCTCACACTCCCGTTCGTTCTCCTCACCATGGCTGTCTTGCCGTTCGCCGGCGTGGCAGTATGGATCTCTGCGGCTCTCTCCATCCTCAGCGGATACGCGGCCCATGTGCTTCTGATGCTTGCGATCTTCCTGGCACTCCAGTTCCTGCTCAGCCTCCTGGCAATCGAGATCGACGGCGAGGACCGATGGCTGGCATTCTACTCGCCTTTCTTCGTCGTAGGCTACAAGCACTTGATAGACTTCTTCCTGATCAAAGCTTTATTCGATGTGCTTATGAAAAAAGAGTTCTCTTGGACGAGGGTTCGTAGGGTTGGGGAGGCTTCAGAATAGCCAGCGCCGCGGCACTGCCTGCAAAATTGAGCAGATCCCACGGATCATGCGGGGAAGAGATCGTCGACGCTTGCCAGCCCCAGATCCCTTATGTAAGCTGCCCCGGAGATAACTGAATATGCCCCTATGCACCTCTTCGAGATCTCCCTCACCACAGCTTTCGGCAGCTCCGGGGGCTGCCCATCGCCTAAGAACCCCATTCTCCTGAGGCACTCCCTCAAGAACTCTTTGTCTAGGCAGTGCTTCTCTTGCGGCTCGCCAGGCCTGTAGCGTTCCATGTCCCACATCCTGGCAGAGTCGTGAGTCGGGGGCTCGTCTATCTGGATGAGCTCGCCCTCAGCAACCCCGAACTCTATCTTGAAGTCGGGTATGATTATGCCCCTCCTCTTTGCCTCCGCCTCGTAGAACTCGTAGAGCTTGAGCGTTGCCTCCTCCAGGACGCCCCAGGTTTCCGGATCGGTAAGCCCCTTGGCTATGGCCTCATCCTTTGAGATCTCCTCGTCGTGACCGACGTCTGCCTTCGTCGTGGGTGTTATGACAGGCTCTGGCAGCTCTTCTGCCATCCTAAGCCCGTCCGGGAACCTTATTCCATAGAGCTCCCTCCGCCCGCTCTTGTATGCCCTCCATAGCGATCCATACAGGTATTTCCTCACTACCCACTCAAGATCGATCCTCTTGGCCTTCTTTACGCGGATCGTGCGGCTGTCCACCACTCCTATCAGGTGGTTGGGGAAGACCTTTCTGCTCCTCTCCATCCAGTAGACCGACAGCTTGAGCAGGGACTCGCCCTTGTGGGGTATGAGCGTCGGCATCACCACATCAAACGCTGAGATCCTGTCCGTGTGGTAAATCAGCAACTCGTCCCCAAGGTCATAGACATCCCTCACCTTGCCCCTCCTGGGTATCCCTGCCTTGAGATCAGAATACCTTACTGCCTCCACATCTTTGCCCGTCAGCGGGTCATTCACAATCTCCAATCCAGGCACCGTAGACAATTGATCTTTTTTGGATAAATCCTTTCTGCTTTTTTCCTGGCGGTCCAGTCGGAAAAATCAAAAAGGAATATCGATTACTGTATCGCATGAGATATATTTAAATAACACTCCATCCAATTGCTGGGCTATGCTAGATCCACTCGGCTGCGGAGCAGATGGGACACCAGAGCCATTCGCACCTCAGTCTGCCCCAAGGGGCCTGCTCTTCATATACATGCTGCACCGGCTAGGGATCAAGCCTTCCCACGGTTACGAGATAATGCGTGACATCGAGGCAAAGACGGGCGGGGCATGGCGGCCAAGACCCGGCGCCATATACCCGATGCTGAAGAAGATGGCTGCTGCTGGCTACGTCGAGTGCCTTGACGCTGGAGAAGACACCGACCAGAAAGTCTATTCGCTGACGCCAAAAGGGAGGCTGCTGCTCGAAAAGACAAAGGAGAAGATCCGCGCCTCCGGGCGAAGAGTAGATTCGCTCAAGGGGATCTTTCTCGAGATGATGGGCGAGGGCGAGGCCCTTGGTTTCCTGGTGGATGCCCTTAAGGGGCATCTCGAGATGATAAGGGCTGCCTATGCGCTGCAATCAGGAGAGCAGCCGGGGCTGGAGGCACAGTACAGGCTCAGGGAGTATTCTTTGCTCCTCGAGAAGGAGCTCCGGTGGGTCAAGTCGATGCTTAGAGATCTCGAAGATGGGAATGATCAGTCTGATTGATGTGGTGATCGGAAATGGGCGAAGGGGTTAGTGATTATTTCGGAAGAAGGGGTATAATGCAGATCCGCGACCTGAAGAGGGTTTTCAACGGTTCAGTCGTGGCTGTAGGCGGGGTGACGTTTGATGTCTATGAGGGCGAGATATTCGGGTTCCTGGGCCCCAACGGCGCTGGCAAGACCACGACAATAAGCATGCTGACCACGCTTCTGAGGCCAACCTCAGGCACTGCAACCGTCTGCGGCTTTGACATACTGAAGGAGCCGAACGAGGTCAGGAAGAGGATCGGCGTTGTGCCGCAGGAGTACACCGCCGATGAGGATCTTACCGGCTATGAGAACATAATGTTCTGCGCGGACCTCTATGGCATACCGCGGCGGATATCCAGGGAGAGGGCGGATGAGCTGCTGAAGCTCGTGGAGCTCGAGTCTGCGAAGGACCGCAAGGTGGAGACATATTCGGGAGGGATGCGCAGGAGGCTGGAGCTTGCCTGCGGACTGATAAACCACCCGAGGGTCCTATTCTTGGACGAGCCCACGCTCGGCCTTGACGTCCAGACGAGGGCTGCGGTCTGGGAGTACATCAGGAGGCTCAAGGAGGAGTACGGGATGACGCTGTTCTTGACGACCCATTACCTTGAGGAGGCAGACTCGCTCTGCGACAGGATAGCCATAATCGACCACGGAAAGATCGTAAGGATAGGCAGCCCCAGAGATCTGAAGGACAGCCTTGGCGGCGACGTAATCGAGCTTGGCGTCCAGGGGGCGGAAGATGACCTTGCACAGCTGATCTCCTCAGTTCAGCACGTCAAGGAAGTGAAGCGGGTTGCGCCATCCGAATACCGGATAAAGTCTGAGCTGGGCGAAGTTACCGCGCCGATGATAATAGACGCGCTCAGGTCGAAGGGATACCGGGTAAGCAAGATCTCCCTGACAAGGCCGACGCTTGATCAGGTCTACCTTGAGCTGACCGGCAGGTCTATCCGGGAGGAGAACGGCGACCGGACGCAGGCGATGCGCCAGAGGATGATTATGAGGAGGGCGAGGATGTGAGCGGATTGACCAACGAAGAGGAGAATGCAAAACTTGTGCAGCAGGCAAGAAGTGCCCCAGCCGCTGGGGCCAAGACCAGCTCGACGATAATCAGCAGCAGCCCATACCATGGCCTCTGGGCGCTCACTAACAGGGAGCTGAAGAAGTGGTACAAGAACCCAGTGATCCTGCTGCTCTCGCTGATCCAGCCAGTGCTATGGCTAGGGCTCTTCGGGAAGGCGATGAACTTTGGGGCAATATTCACTGAGGGCGGGCTCAACATACCTGGGCTAAACATACCCAAAGAGGTAATAAACCAGCTCGGTGGGATGCTGATGCTCAACATCTTCGGGACATACGATTACTTCTCGTTCTTGGCTGTCGGGATGCTCTCGTTCATTATCATATTCACTGCCATGTTCAGCGGGATGTCAATAGTCTGGGACAGGAGGCTGGGCACGCTGAACAAAGTAATGAGCACGCCAGTCGCCCGCGGCTCGATCGTAATGTCCAAGGTAATCTCAAGCGTCATGCGCTCCCTTGTCCAAGCCGCGATAGTCCTCGTGCTGGCAATACTGCTGGGCATGGACACCTCCCACATGTCTCTTCTGGGCGTCATTGGCACGTTCGCATCGCTCGCACTCCTTTCATTCGGCTTCTCTGCGGTCTTCCTGATGCTAGCGCTCAGGTCCACCAACCAGAACACCCAGATGGCGGTTGTGAACCTGCTGAACCTCCCGCTCCTCTTCGGGAGCAACGCGCTCTTCCCGGCGAACCTTATGCCCGAGTGGCTGCAGGCATTCGTAAGGGTCAACCCGATCAGCTACGCCACCGACATCGGTAGGCAACTGCTCCTTGGGGCAGGGGGCATGAGCTCGCTAGCGTTCGACTTTGCCTACTTGGGTGCCTTCGCAGCCGTCTTCTCGATCGTGGGGATCTTGCTTTCATGGAGGCTGCTTACCAAGTGAAACATCGCGCTGTAGCGATCCCCTCCACCCATTTCATTTCTTGGCGAATATCTCCTGGAGCTCTGCCACGCTAGGGATGATTACTTCCGGCCTTATGCGGCTCTTCTCAAGGTCTTCCACCTTCGTCGAGCCTGAAAGGACAAGCACCCCCGTGATGCCAGCCCGCCTCGCGGCAGCCATGTCTATTTTGAGCGTGTCCCCAACCATGGCGACCTCAGAGCTCTTCAGGCCCAATAGCCTCAGGGCGATGCTCATTATCCTCTTGGACGGCTTGCCTATGACTGTGGGTCTCACCCCGGTCGCGGTCGCCAATGCCTCCACTATGGACCCCGCCCCCGGGATGTACCCCTCTTCAAGCGGCAGCCTAGGGTCCGTGTTTGTCGCAATGAACCTTGCCCCGTTCTGGATTGCATGGCAGGCAGCCGCTAGTTTTTCGTATGTCAGGTGCATGTCCAGGCCGCACACCACGTACGTCGCCCTCCTGGCCTCTTCCGTGCCCAGCACCCTGAACCCCTCCCCTTGGAGGGCTTTCACAAGCCCTTGCTCGCCCAAGGCAAAACAATCGCCGCCCCCAAGGCGCTTCAGGTACATGGCTGTAGCCACGGAGGAGGTCATGACTTCGTGTTCACAGACTTCGATCCCCATACCTGCGAGCTTTTCCATGTATTCCTTGGGAGTCTTCGTCGAGTTGTTGGTCAGGAAGAGGATCTTCTTCCCCCCTTCCCTCAGCATGCCTATAGCTTCGCGCGCCCCCTGCACCGGACGGTTGCCGACATAGATGCAGCCATCGAGATCGAATATGAACCCTTTCTTTTCCCTTAAAGCTTCATTGTGCATAATCGACTGTTTCTCCTGGTGGTATATATCCCTCCTTGGATTTATTATTAACTAATTTGAATCATTTTAATAAATATTATTATTTTTATGCCGTAAACTTAATATGACACACTAGGTAAAGGTAATTGGCGATCCACTATGAACTCGAAACAGGTCGCATTGATCTTGACAGTAGCGGTTTTAATTCTAGCCGTTTCTGCAGCCCTTTATATCCTGGGTGGCCAGAAACCCCCTCCACAAGAAAGGAATGTGAGCGTTGTCGCGACCTTCTACCCTCTAGCATACATGGTCCAAGAGATAGGAGGCGACCATGTTTCGGTGAAGTCGCTAATCCCGTACAACACCGAGGTCCATTCCTGGCAACCATCGGTCTCCGATATGGTGTCCATGACAAATGCCGATCTTATAGTCCTCAATGGGGCAGGCCTTGAACAATGGTTCGAAGAGAAAGTCATGCCTTTGCTTAACCTCTCTAGGACACTTGTAGTGGACACTACAGCGGGCTTGGAGCTTCTTCCTTTGGGCGATCACGAGCACCACCAAGATTATGAAAACGAGCATGAGACTGGCGAGCACAACCACGAAAGCGATTACGATCCCCACACATGGCTCTCCCCTTACATGGCTATGAAACAGGCAGAGAAGATCTATTTTGCCCTGAAGAATTTCGACCCAGACAACTCTGAGTACTACAGGCAAAGGTGGGACTCGCTCAAAACAAGGCTCAATTCGCTGGACACCAGCTATCAACAGGAGCTGGCTAACAAGTCTAGGGAAATGATAATAACCTCACACGGGGCGTACGGGTACCTTTGCAGCAGATATGGCTTCGAGCAGCGCAGCGTGATAGGGCTGACGGCGGACAAGCAGCCGAGCGTCCAGGAGATGCGCGCCATTATCGATCTTATGAATGAGCAGAACATATCGGTTCTTTATTTAGATCCCGCCTATTCGCCATCCTACATTAACTCGATCAAGAGCGAAATCGAAAGACAGACGGGAAGGAGGGTTGAGATAGTAAAGCTTTACCTTGGCCTCGGCCCTGTCGACGGGAAAGATTATTTTGAACAACTGGCTTCTAACCTCCAGAGCCTCAAAATTGGGCTCTTAACCAACTAATTTTTTTATTAAACCCCCCATAGGATTGATTGATAGGTGGGAAATGTGGGTCAGGTAGCAGTCATCGAAGTTAATGATCTTCATGTGTCTCGCTCTGGAACGACGGTCATCGAAGGTGCAAATTTTGAGATCATTAAAGGAGACTATGTGGGAATAGTGGGTCCGAATGGCGGCGGGAAGACGACCCTGCTCCTTGCCGTGCTGGGGATTATCCCTCGGCATCGCGGCACAGTCAAGATCTTCGGCCAGGACATCGAAAGGTTTTCTGACTGGGGTAAGATCGCATACGTCTCCCAGGACGCAATCAACTTCGACTCCGACTTTCCCCTGACTGTGAGGGAGCTCGTCTCGCTGGGCAGGCTAGGCCCCGGAAACCTCGGGAGGCCGCTCCGGAGGGCTGACTGGAGCAAGGTAGACGGGGCGCTGGAATTCATGGGGATCTCCGAGCTCGCGGGCAAGCGGATTGGCGAGCTTTCTGGCGGCCAGAAGCAGCGCATGTTTGTAGCGATGGCGCTGGTCAGGGACCCTGAAGTGATAATCCTAGACGAGCCGGTGGCTGGGATTGACGCAGTGACACAGGAGAAGTTCTACCAGAAGATGAGCGACCTCAACCGGAGTAAGGGCATCACGATACTTATGGTGTCGCACGATCTTACCGCAGTCTTCTGCAGGATGTCGAAGCTCATATGCGTCAACAGGGAGGTGAATGTGGCGGAGATATCCCCCGACGTGGATCCAAACGAGATACTCCGGAAGGCCTACGGCGAGCATTTCCACTTCGTCTTCCACAGACACGAATGCAAGGGGGAGTTCAGGGATGATTAGCCCTGCCTTCTCAATATTGGACCTGATCGGCTACCAGTTCTTCCAGTACGCCTTGATCGGCGGGAGCTTGGCTGCATTCGCCTGCGGGTGGATCGGCCTCTTCTTGGTGCTGAGGAGGGAAGCCATGATAGTCGACGGTGTGGCGCACACGGCTTTCGGCGGGATAGCCCTGGGGATTT
>CALGKV010000150.1 GCA_937930465.1 Methanosuratincolales archaeon
TAAAAACCTCTTCGGCGTCTATTAGGTTGAATCCTGCAACCGGAACGCTCCTCGAAAAGAGGAACTCTCTCTTCCACTCGCTATCCAATATGGTTCTTACAATCTTTTCGGTTGCATCCATCCCATCAATCTCGACATCTGTGATTTTGACTTTTAGGAGACTGATCCCTGCTGCAGTGAGTAGCACCATGGGGGTCTTCCCTTTCTTGAAATGGTTCACCTTTCCCCCGCAAACAGAGATCGAGATATGCTCCATCACAAGAACCCCTTTGCCAGAAACAAGAGATTGCTTGCCAATTATGAAGTGATCTTTTCCGATAATCAGCCTTTCGGAGTCTACCAGGAAGAAGCCTTAAATTGGTGCCAATTAGGAAAAGGGTAGCCTGCATGCCTACATCCTAACAAATGGCTCAAGCCGTGGGTCGTCCTGCAACGCTTCTTTCAGGTTCTTCACGGATATGCTGAGGCTTACCACCTTCGTTCTGCCGTACCTGCCTTTGCTCACAACCTTGGCGTTCGCTATCCCTAGCATGTCCAGCTCGTTGATAAGGTCGCTCATTCTTCTTTGGGTGAGCGGCTCAAGCCCCATGTTCTTGGCCAATTTGCAATAGATGTCGTAGAGCTCGCCTGTTGAGCCGCCCTTCGGACCCCCCTTACCGATGATTTTTAGGCTCAAGATTAGGAGCTTGGAGTGGAGGGGCATCGTCCTAATTACTTCGACCACCCTGTCCTTCTCAATCTCCCTTTGGGCCATCCTGACGTGGTCTTCAGTGACTTTCGTGTCCCCGTTCCTCTCGGCTATCTCCCCTGAGATGCGCAGTAGATCGAGTGCCCTCCTGGCATCGCCGTGCTCTTTAGCAGCCAGCGCGGAGCAGAGCTTGATCACGCTCCTTTCTAAAGTGTTCCTGTTGAATGCGACGGCAGCCCTCTTGCTGAGTATGTCCTCCAGCTCAGAGGCATCGTAAGGCGGGAAGACCAGCTCCTCCTCTCCTAGACTACTCCTTACCCTTGGGTCTAGGTATTCCATGAACTTAAGATCATTAGTTATCCCCACTATCGAAATCCTGGTCTTGCTCAGCCTCTGGTTTATCCTGGTGAGGTCGTATAGCGCCTTGTCTCCCGTCTTCTTAACAAGTGCATCCACCTCATCCAGGACTGCGAATATCATCCTTTCGGACGAATCAACAAGGTTCACGAATCTCCTGAACACCTCCGAGGTCGAGAGCCCCGTAAAAGGTATCCTCTCCCCCACAGACTCGCACAGATCAGCCAGGACCCGGTAATTTGTGTCATCATGCTTGCAATTTATGTATGCACATCCCAGACTGACCCCTATCTTTCTTCCTTCGTCCTCTATTTTCTTCAGCACATACTTAGTGACCGCCGTCTTGCCAGTCCCAGGGACTCCGTAGATGAATATGTTCGAGGGTCTCGCACCCTTCAGGGAAGGCGCAAGGATCTCTGCGAGCCGGAGTATCTGTTCCTCCCTGTGCGGCAAGTCGTTCGGTATGTAGTCTGGTCTCATTATCTCCCTGTTTGCAAAGATCTTCGCGCTTAGCACTCTGCTGAAAAGGTTCTCTAGGGGGTCCGTCATGGCAGTATCTCCAGGGGATGCATTTGAAGTAGTGGATCCAGTAGAAATATAAGCTCTTTCCAAGCCTCCCCCATGGATTGAAATCCCTGACTGTTGTGGACGCCGCGCTACTTCTGGCGCCAAGTTCTGCGAGACTTTCACATAATGGTTTAAATTTTGTTACAACTCGCCACTTTTTTTTATGATGATGAGGATGGTTTCAATAAAGAAGTTCTCTCTTCAATATGCGCTAAATCGCCTACACTACACATCTAAAATGTTTCGGGTAAAAAGACTGCAATATTGTTTTTAATATCTTGGAAGTCTACCCGTTATCGTCTATGCTGCGTCGAGTGGGTGAGTGCATGCCTTGATTTCTCATGTTTGGCGGGTCAACCTTGCGACAATGCTCTTCTTCACAATGATCCAGGTGGTCGTACCGCTCATACCTAGGTATGCGCTGACACTCTCCGCATCGCCTTTCCTGATAGGTCTAGCCGTATCCTCAATCTCCATTACTGCGATTTTCCTCCGCCCCGTCTCTGGCTTCCTGAGCGACACATGGGCGAGATCAGGGCTGATGGTACTGGGGATCGCCTTCGGATCTGCTGCCTATTTTGTTCTGTATCTCTCTTCCGATATCTACCAGATAATGCTTGGGAGGATCCTTGAGGGGGCGGCGGTCGCCCTCTTTGTGCCGTCGTCGATGGCTAGTGCAGTCGATCAGGCCCCCGAGGGGAAAATAGGGGAGACCCTTGGGTGGAGGAGTTTGATGATAGGTCTTGGCTTCACCATTGGACCAGCTCTTGGCGGGTTCCTCGCTGAAGCCTTCGGATACGCCACTACATTCGGGATAACCTCGGCATTTATCCTCTCCCTCCTGCCCCTCGTGCTCTACAGGGAGCCAATGAGGGATAAGGGGTCCCTTTCGGTCTCGATAAAAGGTCTCTCCGAGAAACACTTTGTAGTTGCTTTCCTGAGCTTAGTCATATACGCGGTAGCTTGGATGGGCCTGCTCACGTTTCTCTCGGCTTACTTGAAGATAATCGGGTACGGCGATCTCCAGATTGGTCTATTCGTAAGCATCCAGGCAATATCGAGCCTCGCCCTAAGGATATTAGCAGGGAGGGCTGCCGACAGGAACCCTGGGCTGATGGCTTATGTCGGGCTTTTTACGATCTCGCTTGCATTCCTGCTCATAGCGATCAATCAGGACACCCCCTGCCTCTATTTCGATGCAGTGATCTTTGGTCTAGGGATAGGAATTTTTGTTCCCGGGTCGCAGACGCTTGCACTGGCTCATTCGCACCCGAATAGCAGGGGTTTTCTCTCGAGCATATACACAATGGGGATGGATGTAGGAGACATGGGGGGACCGCTGATATTCGGGGCTGTCATCCAGGCTTCCGGGAGTTACACTGAATCATTCCTAATCGCCCCAGCTCTTACATTCTTTGCAGCGCTCGTTGTGATGGTTCCAGAACGGAGGGGCATACTAAAGGAAAATTAGATTTATACGTCCTGCAACCATGATCAACAGGGCTCCAGATGTTGATCCTCCGATATGAAAAGGGGACGGTGCTATCGGGTAATGTCCATGTGCCCCACTCGAGTTGGGATCCTGGTGCGAAATCTTACCGGAGCCTAGCTATCCGATACCGTGAGATTATCCGATACCTCGAGGAAACCGGAATGCAATTTGAGGATCGGGTCTTTGATCCGCCCCCACACAGCAATTTCACGACTGAACTCATTCCAAGGAATTACCAGCTTGAGGCACTCGACGCATGGCTTGAAGCGGGAATGCGCGGTGTGGTGGTCCTGCCCACCGGATCCGGGAAGACCATCCTTGGGGTGCTTGCGATCCAGGAGGCGAACTGCCCAGCGATAGTGGTGGTCCCAACGATAGATCTAATGGACCAGTGGAGGGCTAGGCTGTCCGAGGCGTTCCGTGCTGAGGTGGGCGCCTACGGGGGAGGCGAATCTGTCTTACGACCATTAACGGTTGCTACATACGACACTGCCTATTTGAGAGCCGAGGAGCTCGGGAACAAGTTCCCCATGGCAATATTCGATGAAGTCCACCACCTTGCGTCGCCAGGCTATTCCCATATCGCCGAGCTTTACGCCTCCCCTTACAGGATGGGGCTGACGGCGACCTACGAAAGGGAAGATGGTCTTCACAGCCGGCTACCCGAACTTGTCGGTCCAAAGGTTTACGAAAGGCGGGTCTCTGAAATGGCAGGAGTACACCTAGCCAACTTCCGGATTGAGCGGATCCAAGTCGAACTACCCCCTGCAGAGTCTGAGGAGTACGTGGGGGCGATGGGGGTCTACAGGAGCTTCTTGAGGCGGCGGCGGCTGAGGATGCGTTCTCCCGAAGACTTCAGGCGCCTCGTAATGATGAGCGGAAGGGATCCGGAGGCCAGGGAGGCGCTGCTTTCGAGGATGAGGGCAATGGAAGTCGCCCTCGATTCAAATTCGAAGCTGGAGGCGCTGAGGCATATCCTAGAAAAGAACAGAGGCGAGCGGACCCTCATCTTCACCCGCCACAACTCTCTGGTCTATACAATCAGCAAAGCCTTCCTCATCCCAGCAATAACGCACGAGACCCCCAAGGAAGAGAGGTCGCGGATACTCAAGAAGTTCAGGGAGGGAACTTACAGCGCCGTGGTGACCTCCCGAGTCTTGGACGAGGGCATCGACGTGCCGGAGGCGTCTCTGGGGATAATAGTCAGCGGGACAGGGTCGAAGAGGGAGTTTGTCCAGAGGCTGGGCAGACTCCTCAGGAAGAGCGGAAACAAGGAGGCAAGGCTTATTGAAGTCGTCTCGAGGCTCACCGACGAGTCAAGGATAAGCAGCAGGCGGAGGCGCGGCGTCTGATGCTCCCTTCCGAATTGCTGGTTTCAAGCGTCAAGGGAGGTGAGATTTACCCGCGGTACCTCCACCCTAATGGAGACGATCGCGTACTCGCATCCCGCCTTATATTGCTCTACTCGAAGAGCAAGGGAAAGAAGAAATCCGAGATCTCAGGCGCTGCCAAGGAGATGGAAGCAAATGGGTATGACTTCAGGGTAGTGAGGGGGCTTTGCGCCCTGCTCGACAGGCTTTCAGTGTTCGAAGTGAAGAGCCCCGTTGAACCTAGTGCAATAAGGGGAATCTTGTTCGATCACGGGGCGCCAGTCCTTGACGAAAATAAGCGCGAAGAGATATTAAGCAACGCAGCGGCAAGGTTAGGGGTTTGCCCAAAGGAGATCCTGGACTACATGTGGGCTGACCTCTCCGACGAGAAGGTCCTGGCTTCTTTCTCCGAGCCCTCGCCCGAATCCCTTCTTGCCTCATACAATCTTTCTGCTACGCAGACTCTACTTTTCCGGGCAACCTTCCTCGAGGTCTCGGTGAAGGGGAATCCGCGTTCCATACTCAGCTCAATCAAGCGCCTAGGACTGATGTACACGATCAAGGCGGCTGATGGAGGCTCGGCATCGATAGCTATAGAAGGTCCTGCCTCGATGATAAAGCTGACCGAGAGGTACGGCACATCCCTCGCAAAGTTACTCCCCCATGTATTTGAGTCGGAAGATTGGGAGATACGCTCCCAGATCTCAAGCAGATCGTACGGAAGGAATCATATACTCAACTTCTGCCTCAGCTCCTCCGACGGGATCCACTTCCCATGCTCCAAACACCCGGATGAGGGATATGACAGCTCGGTGGAGGAGTCCTTTGCGAGGCGTTTCAGGGCAATGGAGACCAAGTGGAAACTCGTTCGCGAGCCCGGAATGATCAAAACGGCAGCCGGGATCCTGGTTCCTGACTTCGCATTTGAGATGGGTGGTCGTAGGATCTACATGGAGGTGGTGGGCTTCTGGACCCCGGAGTATCTCGAGAAGAAGGCCTCTAAGCTAAACTCCTTGCCTCCTGGGTTCAGGTTCATTGTTGCTGTGGACAGGTCGCTCGCTTCTACCGATCGTTTCAGGAAAACAGGGGCTAATGTCGTGGAGTTCGATCGCGAGGTGCCGCTCAAGCCGATTCTTAGGATTCTGGAGGAAGCCGAGGGGTCTATTTCCATTGAGGAGAGGAAAAGGCTTCAAACCATCACAATCGAACCAACCTCCGACGTGATCGATCTGGCTGAAACAGCTGCGAAGCTAGGGATCTCCTGGGAGGTCTTGGCAGAAAGGCTTGCAGAATCGACTCCCAAAGGTTACCTGTTGGCAGGGAAGTACCTGATCTCGGATCGGGTGGTCAGCGAGTTGCAGAAGATACTGTCGACGGGGAGAAACCTTGGCGATATTGAAGAAAAATTTAGGGTATTTGGTGTCGCTGAGGTTATTCCTGTCTTATCTAAGTTCGGCTACTCCGTCAGGTGGGCTGGCTTGTCGCCCAGCTCAGCCGAGGTCGTAAGAAATTGATTCAACTTTGGAAGACTGGTGCTCTGGCCGGGATTTGAACCCGGGTCACTGGCTCTCTTCGCCACAGGGCACGAAAGGCCAGTATACTTGACCGGACTATACGACCAGAGCATCGTCGCACTAAATTATCTGTAGCCTTTAATAATTTTTCCTTCCGGATTGCAGCGCCGAGTATGATCAAGCCCGGAAAAAGTTAATAGTATAGTCAGGATTGAAATCAATACTTGCGGGGGTCGCCAAGTCAGGTTAAAGGCGCAGGGCTTAGGACCCTGTGGCGAAGGCCTTCGTGGGTTCGAATCCCACTCCCCGCACCTTGTACATTAATCGAAAGCAGCCTTGTCAAGGGAGTTGGTGGGCAACCTTAAGGAGCATCCAAATTCACTATCTTAACGGGCTGTGATAAAGGTCTCCTCTCACGAATTTTTTCTATATTGGCCAACATTTCAGAGAAATTTTACTTTTCACAAAAATTTAAAAGTATGATCAAGGCGTATAGCAGCAAAGGAGGCTCTGCTTTTGGGGGGCGAAGCATCCGATGGAGATG
>CALGKV010000151.1 GCA_937930465.1 Methanosuratincolales archaeon
TTCACTCATTCTTAACACCTTTTTTATTCTCAAATAATATGCAAGGAAGTCTATCTTTTAAAGATTTCGTCACAGTGATTACAGACAATTATAAAATATGAAAAAACGCAACGACAAATTTTAATAAGCGTCAGATTATCGTATACACTCGGTTACATTGTAATATATATGCTTTTAGCTGATCCTTTATGATTAAGTACTCGAAAGTTATGGGCATCGACCGCCACCCTTCAGGAAAAGGGTTCTCAGCAGCGGTCCTGCAAGGCGGAGAAATCGTGCTAAGGCGCGAGCTGCTGAGCGCGGATGAGGTGGCGAAGGCAGCTCTCGATTTTGATGTAGGTGCGGTGGCGGTCGACAACATATATGAGCTTGGCAGCGAGAGCGAGATCAGGCGCTTTGCCGGGAGGCTGCTGAGGGCCGAACTGATCCAAGTGACCGGATCCCCGAAGGATGGTTTTCTCCCGCTATCGGCCGTTGGAAAGCGGATAGGCTTCTCGGACGGGGAGAAGCTGAATCCTTTAAGGACTGCTGAGGTGTGTGCCCGGGCAGCCGCCTCAGGAATAGGTTATGCCGTTAGGGTCTACGGTCCCGAGACCAGGATAACCATATCGCGGAAGCGGAGGTACGGGCCCGGCGGGATGAGTTCGGAGCGGTACAGGCGCAGCGTCGAAGGGGCAGTCCAAAGCTTGGTGGAGGGCGTCAAGTCTGCCTTGGAATCAAAGGGGTTGGAGTTTGACCTGGTTATCAAAAAGGCAGCCCACGGGGTCGTCGGCGCCTCCTTCACAGTCTACTCTCCGAGGAACCAGCTGTTCGGGATAGTCCGCCAGATCAGGACATCAAGCGTGAACGTTAAAATAACCCCGCTCTACACAAAGTCATTTGAGTACATTCCCTTGATCCAGGAGACCAAGAAAGAGCCAGTCAAAAGGTACCTGATCGTGGGCGTAGACCCTGGGATGGTCACCGGAGTCGCTGTGATGGATCTGAATGGCAGGGTGCTTCGCCTCATCAGCGGTAGGGGCATGACGAGGGGGCAGATAGCGAGGAGCCTTGCCTTGCTAGGCAGGGCCCTTCTGTTTGCGAGCGATGTGTCCCCCCCTCCGGACATGGTAACCAAGCTCGCCGCAATGCACAATGCGCTAGTCTTTTCGCCAGAGCGCCCGATGCGCACTTATGAGAAGTCCGAGATTGCAGGGATGATCTCCGAAGAGCAGGGGGTAGTTGTCGAAGACGCCCATCAGAGGGACTCGCTTGCTGCGGCATTCAAGGCATACTCTTCGCTCAGAAACAAGCTAGAGCAGTGCGCGTCCCACGTCCGCCTCAGCAGCGACCAGGTGGATCTCGAAGAGGTAAAGGCACTTGTGGTCAGGGGGCTCAGCATAAGCGACGCCATCTCCAGGAGCAGGTCGCCTGTCCCTGTGCAGCCGGCAGCCAAGAAGGCGAGAGCGAGCGGCGAACGAGAGAGGATCAGGGTGCTCGAATCTAAGTTCGAAGACCTCCGCGCAGAGAGGGATATGCTGATCGAAAAGATCAAAAAGCTATCATCTCGGATAGAAGACCTTGAGGAGGAGGCGAGGCTCTCACGCCTGGCATACCGGCAGCCCCGAACTTTGGAGATCTACGAGTTCGAGCGGAGGATGCGGTCACTTCTCGACGAGACAACACGGCTCAGGGCAGAGGTAGACTCTCTAAAGTCCGAGCGCCAGAGGTTAAGTTCTGCCATCTCCATGGTGGCTGAGGGGCGCTCCATACCGATAAGGAGGGAAAAGAAGGTCCCTGGGAAAGCGCCTCCGCTAGGGCGCCTCGGCGAGAGGGCTCTAGTCTACCTTGAATCCATTTCCGCGGTTGACCGCGAGACCGAAGCCGCCCTCATGGCGCTCGGCAAAATTGTCCTGATCCTAGACGAGCCCCCCCACCCAGAAGTCCAGTCCAGGCTATGGGAGATCGGGGTGCCCTTTGTGGTTAAGGGCAAAGAAGACGGCTTCATAGTGGGTGACACAGTTTTGATGGAAAGGGAATCCCTCGAAAAGATGATCCGTGATGCCTGCTCAGCGATGGAGGACGGTATGGGGGCTCGCCCGGACAGGATCAGGGCCCTCTTTGAGGAGTACAAAAAAGAACGTATGAAGGAAACCCTCAGAAGAGGGTCGCTCTCTTCTCAAGAATTGCCTCTGTGATCTCGCATATTGAGTCAAATGCGCTCTCCACGATCCCCCTTATCTCGCTTTGTATGTTGCTAGTCACCGAGGATCCCCTCTCCATCACGAGCTGCACATTTGCCATGTGGGGGTCATCTATCGCCCTACCTATCTGGCTGACTATCTTGACGTATGCCTCGTCAACTCCCTTGATCTCAGCCACCTTCTCAGCTATCCTTCCGGCCAACACGTTGTATATCTTGCCGACGTGGCTAACCGGGTTCTTCCCGGCTGCAGCCTCCAGGGACATCGGCCTCTGGGGCGTGATCAGTCCGTTTGCCCTGTTCCCCCTCCCCGTCTCGCCGTCGTCCCCCATCTCTGCACTCGTCCCGGTCACTGTCAGGTAGACTATTCCCCTATCGGGCATGTCCGCATTGTTCAGGAAGACCTCGACAGGCGTGTCGCATTTCTTTGAGATGAAATCCTCTACCGCTGACTTGAGCTCCTCCTTTACGGAGAGGTAGTGTGCGATGTCAGGAACATTCTTTGAGATCGTTGCAGCCGCTATGGTGATCTTGATCTCTCTCCCAGTCCTCAGCCCCATCACCTTGACATCCTCCCCGACTTCTGGGAATCTCTTCTTTGTCCCCGGGCTGTTGATGAACCTCTCGGTCTCGAAGACAAGCCTCTCGAGCGTGTCGAAGGGTGCGTACCCCACACCGAATGAGGTGTCGTTCGAGCATATCTTGCCATACCTGGTGTTGAAGTTGCAGATAAGATCGGCCGATCCCTTCCCTATCTTGTGGTCAATTATCACATGGTGGTCAACATCAAGGTGGGGCAGGTTGTTCCTTATCCAGTTCTTAGCTGCCTGGAGGGCTATCCTCCCAACCGGTATGTACTCCACCCCTCCATTTGTGTTGACCTCGCTAGTCGCCCTTCCTGACATTATTATGAAAATCGGCGTAATCACCTCGCCCCCGCCGAACTTGGGGTTAGACTGGCCCCCAACTAGGAGCACCTTGTCGACATTGTGGTGAAGTATGGCGCCGAACCTCTTCTGGTACTCCTTGCAGAGCTCGAGGCTGAACTCCTCAGAAAGGCTGTCTGCTATATAATCTGGGTGTCCGGTGCCTTTCCTCTCGACAAACTCTACGCTGTGCGACTCGACAGGCTGCTGCTGGAGCGCCTCTATCACAACGTTCCTTGGACTCAAATATAGCCCTCCATCATCACATTAAAGGTTAGCATATTTCCCTTCCTAATATTGCTTTCTAGTGTGGCTTTTCCATTTACATATTACTACGGATAATTACTTGGATCGAAAAGACCATCTGATCGAGGCATCTGCTCTATTCACAATGACTGCTTCTGGATCTGGCCCCTGATAACCCTCATGACTTCGTCCGGTCTCTTGGTCGAGAAGACGAACTCTTCGTACTTGGTGCCCTTCACCTTGAGCACG
>CALGKV010000152.1 GCA_937930465.1 Methanosuratincolales archaeon
GCAGACCAGCACAAATGCCGAAAGACCAGACATTTGGCTTATCAAAAAAACTGAAGATATAGTCAAAAAAGCTTATGTGACAATACTAAAAGCCACCAAGGAAGTCGACCTGGCGCTGCCATTCATGCCAGAATGGGCAACGGAAGAGCTATACCCCACATTTTTACGGATTAGCGACAAGAAGGTGGCGTTAAGGTTGCTGCTCTCGTCGCAGGTTACGAGCGACAAAGTGCAAGGGATCTCTAAGATGGTCAGCGTCAGGACAAGGGACACGATGTTCGGAGGGGGCATAATAGTTGACGGGAAGGAGGCCATACTCCTAATTGCAAGCGAGGGATCGAATCCGAGTGTGGCTATTTGGTCCAACCATTTGGGGCTAGTCCAGATTGCCAAGACTTACTTCGACAACTTGTGGGCGTCTTCGACCCCGGTGGATTAGCTGCACAGATTTCTTCATTTCATCAGACATCGGGAAATAGGGATCTCGATACACATATGGGCTCTGTTCTGATGTCACACTTCATCTCGCAAATCCGTAATACCAGCATTCATCATAGCCCAATACTATATCAGACTAGTTTTTTATAAATCTGACTGATTGGCAGCTGTAGTACCCAAACCCGTGCGCGCCTTGGAATAGGCACCTGCAATACAAGGTCAGCGATGCATCGAAGAACAAGAAACGGCATGGCGGTCAAGAAACGCTTATTAATATCTTGAAAATACTCTGCACTGTAACCTTTATGGTTATAAAATAGTTGGCACCGCCATGTGCGCAGAAAAGTCAGGAGGCATATAAATGACAATTAAAGTCGCAGTAATTGGGGTCGGGAACTGCGCGAGTGCTTTGATCCAAGGAACTTATTACTACAGGGATTCTAAAGATGATGACTTCGTGCCAGGGCTTCTGCATGTGAATATGGGGGGCTATCGTGTCAATGACATCGAATTCGTCGCTGCTTTCGACGTGGATTCCAGGAAAGTTGGGAAGGACCTCTCCCAGGCAATATTTTCGGAGCCGAATAACACAAGAAAGTTTGCAGATGTGCCCTACCTCGGTGTTGAAGTGAAGAAGGGCCCCGTCATGGACGGCCTTGGCAAGTACCTCAAAGGTTATGTCAAAGTGAACGAGAACGAAAAACCAGTTGATGTCGCAGCTGAACTCAAGAACTCCGGCGCAGAAGTCGTTGTGAACTACCTCCCAGTCGGGTCTGAGCAGGCAGTAAGGTGGTATGCAGAGCAAGTTCTGGAAGCGGGGTGCGCATTTGTAAACTGCATGCCGGTGTTTATCGCCTCCGACGACGCATGGGCGAAGAAATTTGAGGAGAAAGGGCTGCCTGTTGCCGGAGACGACGTGATGAGCCAGATCGGGGCGACCGTTCTCCACAAGACGCTTGCAAAGTTGCTTGTTGATCGCGGGGTAAAAGTGACCGAGAGCTACCAGCTCAACATAGGCGGGGACACCGATTTCTTGAACATGCTCGAAGAGGCGAGGCTCATATCGAAGAGAATAAGCAAGACTTCAGCGGTGGCGGCGATGATACCGTATAACATACCGCTCAGGATCGGGCCATCGGACTATGTCCCCTTCCTGGATAACAAGAAGATCTGCTACGTGTACATGAGAGGGGAATATTTCGGCGGGACGCCGGTCCAGATAGACGTCAAGCTAGACGTTTGGGACGCGCCAAACAGCGGAGGGGTCGTGATAGACGTGATAAGGGCTGCCCGGATCGCCCTCGACAGGGGGGTGGCAGGGAGGCTGATAGGGCCCTCAGCTTTCGCATTCAAGCATCCTCCAATCCAGATGCCATACGAAGTGGCTAAGCAGAGATTCGAGGAGTTTATAGAAGGGAAGGCGGATAGGTAACAGTCTAGCCGAGCACCGCGAATAGCTTTTTATGTAATGACCATGGGGAGCTTTTGAAATTGACGTCGGTAGATTCGTAATCAGAACCAAAAGACTGACCTTGCGTTCGAATAAATCACCAGTTGGATGTCCCTGCCCCCTATTCCAGACCGGTCAAGATACTTCGCCGTTCTAAGGACGGCTAGCGGATCAGACTGTTCGTACCCTAGTCCGCTGTTGACAATTATCCCCTCAGATCCGTAGCTCTCGATGACTTCCTTAACATCGCACGGGGCGAGCCTCCCCTGCTGCACAGTGAGGCCGGCGTTGAAGCCCAGCTCCCTGACTTTCGGCACGAGCGGCGGGGTCAGATGGTCGACCACAACCCGGTAGGGCTCATTGCATTCTTCCTTGAGGATTTGCATGAGCTTCTCGACTATAGTTTCCTTGTTTTTCTGGGGAGTATAAGCTATCACTGGTCGGTCGTACTCGTTTGCTATGCGGAGCTGCTTGACCAAGACGTCTATTTCTTCATTGCTTCCAGTCTCGAGACCGACTTCACCTAGCGCATTGGCCAAGTCATTGTCAAAAATGGCCAGTATTCGCTCGATCGCAAGATCGAGCTCGTACTTAGGAATGAACTTGGGGTGTATTCCAATGGCCAGCCTGAAGTCCATGCCATAGGAGGCCAACCTTGCGGATTCCTCCTCAGCCAGGAACTTAAAGAAGTCGAAGACCGTCGATGCCCCCGTCGGCTGAACAGGGAAATATGAGCACAAAACGACACCTTCGACCCCTGAGACGGACATAAGCTCAAGATCTTCGGAACCACGGAAGTACGTGTGGGTGTGGGAATCGATGCACTTCATGCATAGACACCTAGCTAGAGAAATCCTTGCCTACTAAAGAGTTTTCTGGATCAGAGGTACGCGTCGGTCACGTATCGGCGCATCATCCGGTGGCTGTTGAAGTATGATGCGAGTATGCCTATCGAGTTCTGCATCATGTCGGCCCAAGCATCTACCCTGTCGTAGTATGTGGGGCATATGATGTAGTTAAGCTTGTTGTAAAGGTCCTCCTTTTCCTGCTGCTTCCTCTCTTCGAGAGTGACATTCTCATGCGGATGTGGACCTATCGCCCACCCGGTGACATCCTCTATCCAGCCCTCCACCCACCAGCCATCCAGCACGCTGAAGTTGAGAACCCCGTTGTGTGCAGCCTTCATACCGCTTGTCCCAGAGGCCTCCAAAGGCGGTTGGGGCGTGTTCAGCCATACATCAACCCCGGAGACCATGAGTTTGGAGAGGGCGAGGTCGTAATTCTCGAGATAAACCATCTTTATGTCGTCTTTAAGCTCTTCCATGTAGCGGAATATCTGCTTGATCATAAGCTTGCCAGTTTCGTCCTTTGGGTGGGATTTGCCTGCGAAGATGATCTGGAGACCCCATCGGCGCGCAATCTTCCGGAGGCGATTAATATCGGAAAATATCAGATTCGGGCGCTTGTATCCTGTTGCCCTCCTCGCGAATCCAATTGTGAGGACGCGCGGATCCATTTCGACTCCAGTCATTGTCCTCACGCATGTCAAAAGATCCTCCTTTGCTTCCCTGTGGGATTCGAGTATTTCCTTGTCCGGGATAGTTCCTACCCTGGTCAGGAAGCTTGGCTCGTCTGCCCAGCCTGGGAGGTACCGGTCATAAATCCTCTTGAAATGATCGCATGTCCAAGTGAATGAGTGTACCCCGTTTGTTATAGCGTGGACTTTATAGCCGGGGAAGAGGCTTGTGGAGTATTCACCGTATCTCTTTGATACCCCATTTATGTAGTCGCTGAGGTTAAGCGCCAGCAAGGTCATGTTCAACCTCTCCGGCCCTCCGTACTGCCTTATTATTTCTATAGGGATCAGATCCCCCAAGATGCGGCTTACCATCGGGTAATCAAACTTGTCGAAAGCCGCCTCCACTGGGGTGTGGGTAGTGAATATGCACATGCCCTTCACCCGCTTAGAATCGAGCTGGTTCTCCCTGAGCAGCTCTAGCGACAGCAGTGCGGAGTGCCCCTCGTTCATGTGGTAACGCCTTATCCTGAAGCCAAGGGCATTCAATATCCGGACGCCGCCCACTCCCAGCACAATCTCTTGTTTAAGCCGGTACTCCAAGTCTCCGCCATAGAGGTAGTGAGTGATCTCCCTGTCAATGGGTGCGTTCTCCTCCAGATCGGTGTCCAAGAGCAGAACCGGCACAGTCCCCCCTTTTGGGCTGGAAACAGGATAATGGAAGGCCCTTACCTGCACATCCCTGCCCTCGATCTTGACCTTTGTCCTTGCAGGCAGCTCCTCAGCCCTCTTTGAAGGCTCCCATTCTGAGGGCAATTCAGCCTGTTCCCCCGTGGGGCTGAGCTTCTGGGTGAAGTAGCCCTTGCGGCTGACAAGCGAGATTGCAACTAAAGGGACCTTCAAGTCGGCGGCAG